>RHKR01000223.1 GCA_008363265.1 Chlorobiota bacterium | reverse complement strand
TGATCAGGCAGACCGGAAATTTTGGAACATACGACCATTTGGATTGTTTATACTTCCCTGACCTTTTTTAGCAATTGTTTTTAATCTTCTATTTAATTGAGGTACAAAATGCGCATAATAACTCTTCTTCTTTTGGCTTTACTTCTCACCGGCACAGGTCTGTCGCAGGAGAAAAAGGCCAAGCCGGATATAACTTTCACTCAAATTCTTGAACTTCTAAATACGAAGACCGTCAGTCTGATCAAGAAAAAGGCTCTGGAGTTAGGCTATCATCCAGTTACCGGGAGTAGATACTCGAACGGATCGCACTTATTTCAAATTCTGGCCAGATCGGATAAATCCTTTGTGTACAGTGAAAATGTAAATGATCTGAACAACAGGTGGCAGGTTCTTAAACAGCAGGCCCTTGATCTTGGAGGTGAGATCATACATGATGTCGATTATTCTATCGAGATCGCAATCAATGGCTTTGTCTTTTTCACTGATAGAGATACATACATCAGTATCGGTAAACCTTTATGATTAAAGAAGATGATCGCAACGGATAGACTTATCCTCACACCCCCAACTCTTGACGACGCTCCGGCGATATTCAGGCTTCGTTCCGACCCGGAAGTGGCGGTGCATCTTAACCGAAAACTCCAAACTGAGTTTGAAGAAGCGGAAGCCTTCATCGCAAATCTTACCGGCGGATTTGATGAGGGGAAGTGGCACTACTGGCTCGTAAAAAGCAGGGAGGATAACACTTTCCTCGGAACGATCTGCCTTTGGAATTTTTCTGAGGACAGGTTTTCGGCAGAGGTTGGCTATGAACTCCTGCCTCAATATCAGGGGAAGGGTTTTGCCGGTGAAGCACTTGGGGCGGTTCTTGAATTTGGGTTCGGGGCACTTGGCCTCGGCAGGATCGATGCGATCATCGAGGCGCCGAACGGGAGATCGATATCCCTCGCCGAACGTTTCGGCTTCAAGGTTATTCGTGAGTTTGAAGAGGTTTCCGTTCATGATGGTAGTCCGGTCAAGTGCCTGGTCTATTCGCTTGATCGCTCAGCATACGAAATAAATTAGTAAGTTTATTGATTTATGCAAATACCGTCAGCATGTTGAACGAATTTAGCTAAATTTGTTCAATAGCCCCGGAAATCTCCTCCTCCCCTGAATCAATATTAATTGAAATAGTGTATTTTTACTCTTTGATTTAAGATTGTGTTTAATCGCGTAAGTGTCCATTATTAACATTATTGTTGGAGACCCTATGTCGATGAAATTATCCGGAGGGATGAGGGCAGGGAGCCCGTTGAATCGGTGGGTAATTGTTTGTGTGCTCTTCATATCGCTCGTTTTTGTATCGTGCAAGGATGAGAACAGTGTTGAGGCAACCAACCGGAATTATTCCGAGCAGATCAAGAAGGTTATTGATGCCGCACTTGATTCGATAAAGAAAAAGAACCCCGCGTTTCCCGGCGGGCTTGCCATGAAGGTGATCTATCCGGGAGGAGAGGTTTTCTACCAGACAGGTTTCACGAACGCGGTTACTTCAGCAACTCACTTCAGGGCCGCGAGTAACACCAAAACCCTCACTTCCACCGCTGTTCTTCTACTTCACCAGCGCGGGAAGCTGGATATAAACGCGAAGATAACGGACACCATTCCCGGCACTTCAGCCACTTATGTTCCGAACGACCAGAACTACGCTATCCCGTTCAAAAATGAGATAACGATCCTGCAGCTCCTTCAGCACAGGGCCGGTGTTTTCGACATTTCGAACGATCCGATCCCCGATACGATCAGCGCGAATGTCCCGTACAAGGGGGGCTGGTACTCAGACTACATCAACTCGCAAAACCCGAACCACACCTATACATTCGATGAGTTGCTGGGAGTTGTTGCCGCTACCGGGCTTTACTACTTCAGACCGGGAACCGACTACCACTACAGCAACACGGGCTACTCGATGCTTGGAAAGATAATCGAGAGGGTGTCGGGGAAATCATACGGCGATTTTATTATGGATGAGGTGATCAAACCGATGGGAATGACCTCTTCTTCGATGCCGTCACTGGGAACTGACAATACACTTCCTGTGCCGTTCGCGCCGGGTTATGTGCAGCTTGAAGGCGGGATAAGGAACGCCACCATTTCAAACATCTCGCTGAATGTTGCCGAAGGAAACCTGATCACCACAATCGACGATCTTTCACTCTTCATCAGAAAATTGATCAGGGGTGAGGGGGTGCTTACTCCCAATACGGTTTACCTTACGATGTTGAACTGTATCCCAACCAAGCCGGGTGGAATTTCAGCTTACGGCTGCGGGGTACACTATGTGAACCAGCTCGGATACGGTCACACAGGTGCTCATGAAGGATACCTCTCGCAGATGGAGCACGATCCTGTTACCGATGTAACTGTTGTGATGTACACCAATGGCTGGGATCTGCGCGAGTATATGACCTCGCTGTTGGGTACCATGAACCATATGCAGGATGCGCTTTACAAGATCAAAAGGATAGTTCTCACAAAATAGAATGATTAAGATGACAAAGGGAGTTGTGACAAACTCCCTTTGTGGTTTTGGTATTTTTCAATAGATTGCCACATTGATTTTGTATTAATTGTTAACCGGGAACGCGCGACCCGTGGCTGAATGACTACCACTGATCATCCCGAGATCCGAAAGTGAAGTCCGAAACGTTTCGATCGTGAAGGCGACGGAATGTTCTTTTGGAATTTTTCAAAAGTTGAGTTCGATTTACTCGTAATATAAAGCGCGTACCGGTATGGCAAATTCCAACCATTTTACTTCCGACAGCTTCGAAGAGAAGTTCAATTCCCTTTTCCATTCCCTGGCACACGGTATAGTATATCAAAACAAAGACGGCAGCATTATTTCGGCTAATCCTGCCGCGCTTGATATTTTAGGTTTGACCGATGACGAGATAATGGGCCGCACTTCGATGAATCCGGAATGGCGTACAATGAAGGAAGACGGCACCCCGTTCGAGGGGAAAGATCACCCGGCAATGGTCGCGCTAAGAACGGGGAAACCTGTAAAAGAGGTGATTATGGGGGTTTATCACCCCAGGGAAAAGGCCATCAAGTGGATTTCTATTGACGCGCACCCCGAGTTCATGGAGGGGGAAAATGAGCCGTTTCGTGTCTGTGCAGTATTCACCGATATAACCGGGAAATATGAAGCACAAAGGTCTCTTAAGGCAAATGAGAAAAAATTCAGGGAAATTATCGAGAACACATTCGATATGATATTTCGCTACAGGATCAAACCAGATCCGGCCTTTGAGTATATCAGCCCTTCGTCTGTGAGAATAACCGGTTATACACCAGAAGAATACTATGCCGATCCTTTTCTGGGCCACAAGATCGCTTATCCGGATGATATATCCGTGATCGAGGAGGCTATGAGCAAGGGGATCAGTAATGGAGTAATCGTTCGCTGGCGGAAAAAAGACGGGTCACTCATTTGGACTGAGTCAACAGTAAAATATGAATATGATGAAAACGGAGTATTGACAGCATATAACGGGGTAACCAAGGACATCACTGAGAGAATAAAGGCCGAAACAGCTCTGAAGGTGAGTGCCGGCAGGCTTCAGAAATATTTTAACTCAGTACCTGTAGGTATCTTTGTTGTTGACAGCGAAGGGATTTACATTGATGTCAATCCAACCGGTTGTCAGCTTTTTGAAGGGGGCAAAGAAGAGATCATCGGAACTCATTTGTCGAAATATGTTGCAGAGGAGTCGATAGAAGACGGGATCAAATCATTCAAGACGCTTGTTGAAAAGGGGGAGTTCATTAATGAATTCGTCCTTCAATCGGTTAAAATGAGGAAATTCAACGCGATGCTCAGCGCGATCAAGCTTTCAGATAACGAATATATCGGTTATGTTACCGATATTTCTGATTTCAGAAAGGCACAGCAGGAGCTTAATGTAGCCAAGAACAGAGCTGAAGAAGCGAGCAGGTTGAAGTCGAATATTCTCGCCAATATGAGCCATGAACTTAGAACCCCGATCCATGGAATTGTTGGGCTTTAGGAGATGATCTTCGATGAAGCTGAGGAACTGATGATAAAAGAGACCGCGCGTAAATTGATCGCTGCGGGATCGCGGTTGATGAATACATTCAATCTGATACTTGATGTATCGATACAGGGAGCCAAGGGGATGGGCGAGGGATTTGGCGAGTTTGATCTGGTGGAACTTGTCAGAAGCACAGGTGAAGAGTTCGAACGATCTGCTGAAGCGAAAGGGTTAAGATATACCTTCACCCTGCCAAAGAACCGGATGAATACGGTACTACCAGCAGCATCCCTTAAAACTGCTTTGAAATGTCTCCTCGACAACGCCATAAAATATACATTCGCCGGAAGAGTCGAGTTAAGACTAAATCCACCGACAGACGAAACAAGAACTGTGAGGATCGAAGTCGAGGATACCGGCATCGGAATCGCGTTTGAGCATCATGAAATGATCTTTGAAGGTTTTAGGCAGGTGAGCGAGGGAATGGGCCGTGACTTCGAAGGTACAGGTCTTGGGCTGACAGTCGCCAGGAAAATGATCCAGAATCTGGGTGGTGATATCAAGATCAAGAGTGCCCCCGGCAAAGGGAGTATCTTCACAATTGAGTTGCCCGTTGCCATTCTCGATCTTTCCATCCAGGAAAAGCCATCAAACCATGGATCTCCGGAACTGATGGAAGAGACGGAAGAGACAGACGGAAAGCCAAGGATCCTGGTTTTCGAAAAAGATAAGATGAGTGCGAATGTTCTTAAGGTTTCGATAAGAGATGATTACACCGCAAGACTGGCGTTTGATCAGGATAGTGCGATAGAGTTGATGAAACAGGAAAAGTTTGATCTGATAATGGTAGCCGTTCATAGGGAGGAAAGGGAGAATGTAATTATTTTGAAGAACCTGGTGAGGGCAATACCCGGATATGAAAAAACTCCGCTTGTGGCTCTGGTAACCGCGTCACCGGGTGAGTTTCTTATGAATCCCCGGATTCAGGTTTTTGATGCGGTTCTCGTCAAACCATTCTTCAAGAAGGACCTGATGCATGCGATAACTTCTA
>RHKR01000222.1 GCA_008363265.1 Chlorobiota bacterium | reverse complement strand
ACTGCCGGGATAATAAAAAATACAAGAAATAAGATCGCGCTTTTTAACAAGTTCTAAGAACCTTGACTTCTATTATTGATTTGGTTAATAACATAAACTTTACGGGATTGGGCACCCTGGTTCTTTTCTTCATAAGGTGGCGGACTTCGCTCGCCCTTATTTTATCGAAAAGTTTAATATAGTATAAATATGCTGAATAAACTCCGAGTCTAACACCGTGCGGCAGTTTTTTGATCCCCTCAAGGGCGGAATCAAACTCCTGCTGAATTGAGTCCTCAAGCATCTTCTTGTGAGTGTCGTCAATGCCGTTCTCGGTGTTGACATTTGGAAGGTATATCCGGCCTCTTTCGTCGATATCGGATTTGATGTCGCGGAGGAAGTTAACCTTCTGGAAAGCTGAACCGAGCGCCCTTGCTGGCTCCCTCAACTGATCGAAAAGCTCATTGTTGCCGTGGCAAAAAACCCTGAGACACATAAGACCCACCACTTCAGCAGAGCCGTAGATATAGTTGTCGTACTCCCACTCATCGTAAAAGTTGTTGTAGAGGTCCATCTCCATGCTTTTAAGGAAGGCGTCAATGAACTCCCAGTCGATGTTGTAAGAGTTCACCACTTCCTGAAAGGCGTGGAGTATAGGATTGGTAGAGATGCCCCGTTCGATGGCTTTAACGGTCTCTTCGCGGAACTCCCTCATGAGGGTTTCCTTGTCGTGTCCGTGAAAGGTGTCAACTATTTCGTCGGCGAGGCGCACGAATCCGTAGATCGAATAGATCGGGTCGCGGTATTTTTTCTCAAAAGCGAGTATCCCAAGACTGAATGAAGTGGAGTATTCCCGGGTAAAGAGGGTTGAGGTCCTTGTGCAGATGTTGCTATAAAATTCCATGGTCTTTCTCGAGTCTTTCCATAACTAATTTTGAACTGATCACAACCATCGGGAGGCCGGTACCGGGCGTTGTTGAGGCACCGACGTAGTAGAGGTTTCCGAACTTCTCATCTTTGTTTTTGGGCCTGAAGCCGCCGACCTGATCCATGTCGTGGGCGAGCCCCAGCCCTGAACCTTTGTAAAGGTTGAAGGCCTTCTCCCAGTCGATGGGATCCATTATTTTTTTAACCATTATGTTCCCGGAGATGTCATATCCCACCCTGGCAGAGAGGTCATCTATGATGTTCTGCGCCAGTTCTTCACGGTCGTCCCAGTTGTTCTTGAACCTGAGGTCAGGCACGGGACAGAGGATGAAGAGGTTCTCGCATCCTTCGGGGGCACATTCAGCGTACGATTTTGAGGAGGCATTCACATAATAATACGGTTTCTGCGGCGATATCGAAGAAGTGAAGATCATATCGGCATATCCTCTGAAGTTGCTGCCGAGGAAGTAGTTGTGATGCTCGAGGTTCTCGATCTTTCCTTTCACGCCAAGATAGATCGTGAAGGGAGCAAGTGTCCAATGCATCTTGTCAAGTTTCTGCTCAGAGAACTTTTCGCGACCGAGGATCTTTCCTCTGAACGATGCGGCGTCTGAATTGGAGATGAAGATATCAGCGTTCCACTTCTTGCCGTTCTGGTCGATAACGCTCTTTACAGCGCCGTTGCTCTCTTCGATCGCGGTAACTTCAGTGTTGTAAACGATCTCGACCCCTCTTTCAGAAAGAAGTTTCAGGAGCTCTTCAACCAGTTTGTACATACCGCCGTGAACCTTCCAGTAGCCATTGTGCTTCATTTCGGTGTAGCTCAGAAGTGAGTAAACCGACGGTGTCTGGAACGGTGTTGAACCAAGGAAGAATGCCACGAGTGAAAAGATCACACGAACCTGCTCTGATTCAAAATTTTTCTCCACTTCAGTCCACATTGTTTTGAACAGATACGGGAGATGCTTCATCGGCACCCTGGTAAGCCCGAGGATGTAGCCGAGGACGCTGTCGAAGTTTGATTTAATTACTGGTTTTTCAGTGTCATGGAAAAACTCCCCGCCCTTGTTTATATACTTCTCCGCTTTGGCGGCGAGGTTCGGTTCAACTCCCTCGAACTCCTTCTCGAGTTTCTTGAGGTCTTTGAAGATCCGGTAGGGTTTGGGATTCCCTTCGAAATAAACAGTGTATATGGGATCGAGCTCATCCATCTTTACGGGATTCTTTATCCCGCAAGATTCGAACAGCTCGTCCAGCTCGTAGGTCATGCTCATGAATGAGGGCCCCACATCAAAAGTGAAACCATCCATCTTTAACTGGTTGAGGCGTCCGCCTGCCTGATGGTGTTTCTCAAGTATGGTAACTTTGTGACCTTTTGAAGATAACCTCAGGGCTGCAGAGAGTCCGCCAAGGCCGGAACCTATTATTACTACGTTCTTTTTGTTCATTTCTTGTTTGTTAGTTGGGGAGATACTTTTGTAACCCACAAGGGAAAAATTTAGTTCAAAAATTCAAATAAAATTGAATTGTTCAACCTTTGTCTAAGATCCGTTTAGCTATATTCATAGCACCTATGGTCACGGCAACAGTTCCCTGACCGGGGAAAACGGTATCGCCTGTATTGTAGAAGTTTCTGAAAGGGGTAACGCCGGAGCTCATTTTCAACAGGTTGTTGCTGACAGAGTGGGGCACGCCGCCGACCAGTCCTTGGTAACGGGAGGTATAGCGTTCGAAAGTTTGAGGTGTTCCGAAATCAATATAACTCTTTTTTTGTTCCCGCAACGAAGGAAAAGCGACATTGAACTTATTAATTATAAAGTTTCCGGTCTCCGCCTTCCGCCGGCCATACTCTTCACGGGTGATCCCCTGCCAGTTTTCAGGCTTTGTATGGAGTGAAATGGTGACGCTTTTCATCCCGGCAGGGGCTTTCCGTGAGTCATCTGCAAGGGAGAAAGTGACGAAAAACGACTTTGATTCGCAGTGCGGCACCCCCTCGGGCACATGTATCTGCCAATAGGCTGTCTCAATATCTTCATCGAACGGATGATCAACAGCGAAGTTCACCATGAAGGCTCCCCAGGCGTTCTCAGTCTTCGGTAGAATTGAATTGAAGTGCGCTTTCATCTTTCCATCCACGATCTCCGGAATGTTCCAGAGGGGGATGTTGGTTACCACCCCACGGGTTTTGTACTCTGAGCCGTCAGTTGTTTTAACCGTGTAGCCATCGTGAATGGTTGATATGCCGGTAACCCTCTTTTTGTATTCCGCTTTACCGCCGAAGGCTTTGAATTTTCGTTCGATCTCTTTTGCCGGGAAGAAGAGTCCACCGTAAGGGTAATAGGTTTCGGCGGGATATGCGAGTCCAAGTGCCGCGGTCAGGAAAGGGGCATCATCGGCAGTGTTCTGGGTTGTGATGAGGAGTTGCTCATCAATGAACGATCTGAAAAGGGGATCGTCTGCCAGTCCGTGTTTCTTCAAAACCGCCTCAACGGATCTGAAAAGGTAAGGAATAAGCGGCAGACCCTTCAGGTTCGAGGGCTTGGCAAGTGAGATGAGATCACCCAAAGAGGTTGGAGGCAGTTTGTCGTTCTTGCCGATAAGCTCATACCCCACCCTGTCGATCTTGTGAACAAGCTCCCAGAATTCTCTAAGTCCGGGCAGTTTGAAGAAACCCTCAGTTTCTGCGATCCATTTCTCCAGATCAGCGTGACGGGTGAGTTTCCTTTCACCAAATATTATTATCATTCCGGGGTCGAGCTTCTTCACTTCAGGCTCGATCCCGAGTTCGCTGAAAAGCCTCTGCATCGGCTGTCCCGTCGCCATACCGCTGAGGGTAGTGGCACCTGCATCGAATATCACTCCGCGCCTCGAGTAAAATGAAGCGCATCCCCCGGGAACCGTATGCCCTTCGAGAAGGAGAACTTTCTGACCACCCTTCGCCAACAGAGCAGCGGCTACCAGCCCGCCATACCCCGCGCCGACAACTATATTATCGTATATAACCCCATTGGTCATGCAAGCAGGCTCTCCGGGATCCTTCTGCGGCCCCTGAAACCGTCGTTCAAGCCGTGGTACCAGGTGATCGAGGGCTCATCACTCCTCCAGCAAAGCAGCACTTCCTCACCGTTAAGCATCGCCGGGAAATCGACCAAACCGAGTTCGAAGTTCCAGTCCTTGTAGTAACAGCCGATCTCAGAAAGCTCCTCAATGTAGCCGAGGATGCTCTCTTTACGCGCGTCGATCTGCTCCTCCACCACTGCATTCCGGTCCTCCATCTGCAACAGTTCGCGCAGTTCGCGCCCTTCCACCAGAATGTCGGCGACGATCTTCTTTACGAGCGGGAGCGTTCTGTTCGCTTCGGCAGGGGTAAAATATTTGATTTCTGTTTCCATTCACTTTGCCTAATTTTCAGAATACGATATCTATACTTTTGCAAACAACGGAAAACGGAAAACTATTCAATTCATGAAATTTGATGTTCTCATAATCGGTGCCGGACCCATCGGTCTGGCCTGCGCCATCGAAGCAAAGAAGTGCGGCCTTACACACAAGATCATCGAAAAAGGGTGCCTCGTCAACTCGATCTACAATTATCCCGTTAACATGACCTTTTTTTCAACCTCTGAGCGACTCGAAATAGGCGAAGTGCCGTTCATCTCCCACGGCAATAAACCCACCCGCGCGGAGGCACTGGAGTACTACCGGAGAGTCGCGACTTCATGGGAACTTGATATAAATCTCTATGAGAGGGTAACTGCAGTAACAGGTACTTTGGGTGATTTTACCGTTACTTCCGACAAGGCAGGCTACAATTCGAAGATCGTGATCGTTTCGACGGGGTTTTTCGACTTCCCCAACCTGATGAACATCCCCGGCGAGGACCTCCCCAAGGTGAAGCACTATTACGACGACCCACACCTCTACGCGAACATGGACGTGCTGGTGATCGGCGGCGGCAACTCCGCGGTGGATGTGGCGCTAGAAACCTTCCGAAAAGGTGCACGGGTGACAATGGTGGTAAAGAATGAGGAGATCGATAAAGGTGTGAAGTACTGGGTGCGTCCCGACATCGAGAACCGGATAAAAGACGGCAGCATATCGGCTTACTTCAACTCAACCGTTACCGGGATAACCCCCGGGAGCGTGATCATCACGACACCGGAAGGTCAACTGACCGTTAAAAATGATTTCGTGCTCGCCATGACGG
>RHKR01000221.1 GCA_008363265.1 Chlorobiota bacterium | reverse complement strand
CTGTTTATCCACGACTTGGTGTTGAAGTTGAAGGGTTTTTGAACACTGAGATCTATTTCAATACCGGGTTCAGAATGCCGTCAGTCTTGATCAAACTCACGATATCGCTCCAGGGGAACAAAACCTCAGTAACCCCCAAGGCATAGGGCCCGACTTCATACGCGTTGAATATGTACTTAATACCATCACCCGTGATGATAAAGTTGGAATTCAATACAAATCTGTCTTCATCAAACCAGTATCCATAATCACTCAGCAGGGTTCCCTCAGGAATTTCCCTGTCCCTCCTTACGATCACCTCACCCATCTTGTTCAATTCATCTTTGGCACCGGGCAGCAAAACCTCTTCTTCTGTGATCTCCGCACCTGTTCTGATATTAAGATTTATTCCACCCAAAACTGAGTTGGGATGAGCCCCTCCAAGATACTCGTACTGGCTGTAAAGGAATGATGATATGTCGCCTTCCTGAAATTCGGGGATTATATCAACTCCGTAGAACCATGGTCCCATAAAATAGGATGAATCCTCCATTTCGGCGGCGGTTTCACGTAAGCCATTAAAAATGGTCTGACCGCTCTCGTCGGAGCCAAAGAGTGCACCTCTTATTAAATTATTCAGCAAAGCAGCCGTTTCTGCAAATTCCTCCGTGCCGGAATACACCGGGTATGTAAATTGGACAGTTAAAATTGTGTCTTTTTTACCATCTTTGCCATTATAAAAATACTCTTCTGCTTTCATCTCATAACCTATGGTCTGTGCAAGACCGGTAATTGTGAAAAGCAGCACTAAAAGAGTTATCCTCAGGCTCATCCTGTTCCTCCGGGTTAGCGAAATAATTGATTTAAGATTACAAATTTAGTTAAATAAATTCTCTAAAGATCCATGAATTCTCTTACTGCAACTGTTACCAGATCACTCTTTTTTTCCTTGATAATTCTTTTCTCTTCGCTCGCGCAGAACAAAGGAAACGAACCGCTCTGGAAGGAGATGAGCAAGAATAAATTTCTTACAACATATTACGATCTGGTGGAACTCGTCGCGGCGAAAGGTGAGGTTGTTGATCTTTCTGTGAAATCTGATTTCAACTCTGAACAGAGGATGCCGGGGTTGGAGAGAGGTTATTTTTCCGAAGTGCTTATCTACTCAATCCACCTGATTGAAGCAAAGTATCTTATTAAAAAGGCTTCTTACTTTGATGGAAAGGGGTTGCTTTTAAAAACATTTAACTACTTCACAGATGAGAATATGGAGAAATCGCAGATGTTGCCCGTGACAAAAGGAACACATGTCTACGATCTGATCGTCCTTCACCGGATCATTCACGGCAAGGATTAGATAGTGGCGACGGGTATTCCGAATGAAAATGAAGAACCCTCGCCCTTTCGGCTCTCAACTGTCAGTCTTCCACCGTGCTTTTTTACAAATTCGTAGCAAAGTTTAAGGCCCAGTCCGGTCCCCTTTTCATTTTCTGTGCCTGATGTGGTGATAAGTTCATTAAGATTGAAAAGTTTATCCACGGTTTCCTGCTCCATACCGACACCTGAATCACTGATATTGAACAGCATCTCATTTCCGGATACTTCCCCGACCACAATAATGCTCCCCCCTCTCGAAGTGAATTTCACTGCGTTCGAGATCAGGTTCCTTAAAACTGTTTCCAGCATTGAGCGATCTGCCCGGAGCATGACCCCGTCTTCAATATCAACTATGTACTCAAGTCCCTTTTGCTGAGTGATCGGGATAACTATGCTGTTCACATTGAACATTACTTCGTTGATGTTAACATTCTCAGCCGAAAACTCCAGTCTGTTTGTCTGAATTCTCGACCAGTCAAGAAGATTATTCAGCAGATCAAGAATCGCACGCGCCGAAGAATTGATCCTGTTGGCGAACTCAGCGATCTCTTCAAGTGAAAGATCGTTGATATCATTCACCAGAAACTCAGAAAAACCGAGTATACCGGTAAATGGGCTTTTCAGGTCATGGGCAAGAATTGAGAAGAAACTGTCTTTTGCCTGGTTTGCTTCAAAAAGTTTCTGCCGGCTTATTTTTAGATCATTTTCTATCTTTATTCTTTCAGAAACATCACTCAATACTCCGTTAATAAAGACTTTATCCCCCTCCTTGAATATACTGTTGACGGTGTGAAACCAGTGAATATTTCTGAATTTATCATAGAGTCTTACGATTATGGGTTCAACTTTCCCCCTCATCACTTCAAGAGTGTGTTTCTTGAATTTCTCAAGATCTTCTTCATGAACGATGAAAGAGACATTATTCCCAATAATATCCTCCACGGAATATCCATAGCGTCTGACTGCGGGACTGATAAACCGGATATAACCCTTCGCATCAAATGAGAAAATAATATCATTAAGGTTCTCGATGAGAGCTTTATACTTGTCTTCGCTCTTCTTAAGATTTTCGTCCCTCAGTTTCAGTTCAATTGCCAGTGCGATCTGATTGGAAACAAAATTAAGAATATCGATATCAAACTGGTCATACTGTCGTGTCAGGTTATCGTACCTTTGCACAACGATAACCCCAATAACATCACCGTCCAGATTCTTTAAAGGAACACCCAGCCATTCCTCGGAGTCTCCACCAATCAGTATCACTTCCTCAAAGTCTTCGTCAGCATACGCCACATCCCTGAAAAAATGGATCGTTTCGGCTTTCTGTATCACCTGACCGGTTAAAGACTTGCCGTCTATCGGCATTTCAGGCAGACTTGAGACTCCATCAGGTGAATCGACTTCATCAACGAAGTAAGGGAATGCTATCGTATGATTATCCCTGTTAACCAGTGCGATATAAAAATTTCTGGCCGGCATCAATTCCGAGATGATCTCATGGATCTGTGTATACAGTTCAAAAAGATCTTTCGAATTGTGCGTTGCCACTGAGATATGAAGCGTCGCGAGCCTCAGATTCTCAAACCGGTCAGCCGGAATCTCTTTCATGGTTGAGGATCCAATTTTTTACTGGTTGTTTTCTCTGTCCAACTGTCTTTGCGCCAGACGAGCGTTTTTTCTGTCCATCTCTGTAAGATATCTTTTTCTGATCCTGATGGAAGAAGGGGTTATTTCAACAAATTCATCATCAGTTATCCATTCCAGGGCCTGCTCAAGGGTCATAACACGGGGCGGCTCAAGTCTGATCGCGTCGTCAGCACCGGCTGCCCGGAAGTTGGTTAACTGTTTGGCCCTGGTAACGTTTACAGGCATATCCATGTCGCGTGAGTTCTCGCCTACCACCATGCCTTCGTAAACTTTTACGCCCGGCTCGATGAAGAATACAGAACGTTCCTGAAGCTTGTTTATGGCATATGCTGTTGCCAGACCACTCTCCATGGAGACCAATGCACCACGGGTTCTGCTCGAGATCTCACCTTTATATGGTTCATACGAGTGGAAGTTGTGGTGGAGAATTCCTTCACCTTTAGTATCGGTCATGAACTCACCCCTGTAACCGATCAATCCGCGTGACGGGATGAAGAACTCAAGTCGTGTATTTTCATTGAAAGGAAGCATGTTCTTCAGTTCGGCTTTTCTTTTACCGAGCTTCTCGATAACTGTACCTACAAACTCTTCCGGAACATCAATGATCACATGTTCGATCGGTTCGCTCACCACGTCGAGTATCTTTCTGAGTATCACCTCGGGCCGGCTGACCTGAAGTTCGTAACCCTCACGTCTCATGTTTTCGATAAGGATAGAGAGGTGCAGTTCGCCTCTGCCGCTTACTTTGAAGACGTCAGGTGAGTCGGTCATCTCTACCCTGAGCCCGACATTTGATTTAAGCTCTTTTGAGAGCCTCTCGCTCAGATTTCTTGTGGTGACGTACTTTCCATCCTGTCCTGCAAATGGAGAGTTGTTCACCATGAAGTTCATGGTGATCCTGGGTTCTTCAACCGCAACAGATTCAATTCCCTCCACCTTGTTTGGATCACAAAGCGTGTCACCAATATCAAGGTCTTCGAGACCGGCAATGGCAACTATATCACCCGCGTGGGCATCACTTACTTCTTTTCTTTTGATATTCTCAAATTCATAAAGTCTGGTAACCTTGGCATTCTGGCGGTCACCATCTCTTGTCAGCAGAACGATCTGATCACCGACTTTAACGCTCCCGAAGTGGATCTTGCCGATACCGATCCTGCCGAGGTAGTCGTTATAATCGATCGCTGAAATAAGCATCCCGAATGGCGCCTCCCTGTCTGCCTTTGGCACTGGAATTCTTTCGATCATAAGATCGAGCAGCGGTTCAAGTGTTTCGGATTCATCTTCAAGATTCAGTTTGGCGATACCCTGTTTTGCTATCGCGTAAACGTAAGCGAAATCGAGCTGCTCGTCACTCGCACCGAGTGCTACAAACAGATCGAAAACCTCGTTCAGAACCTCATCAGGTCTGGCATCTTTTCTGTCGATCTTGTTTATCACTACAACGGGCTTCAGCCCCAGTTCGAGCGATTTTTTAAGAACAAATTTGGTCTGAGGAAGCGGCCCCTCTGCCGCATCAACCAGCAAAAGTACACCGTCAACCATCCTGAGTGTACGTTCAACTTCGCCACCAAAATCAGCGTGACCGGGAGTGTCGATGATGTTTATTTTGAAATCCTTGTAGTAAACGCTGAGATTTTTCGCCAGAATGGTGATACCACGTTCACGCTCCAGATCATTGGAGTCCATCACCCTCCCCTGCACGTGCTGATTGTCTCTGAATGCCCCGGTCTGTTTCAGTATAAGGTCGACAAGCGTTGTCTTTCCATGGTCAACGTGTGCGATTATTGCCAGATTACGTATTTTATCTAATGAAAACAATGATTCTCCTCTTAATTAACTGTGCCTGATGTTAAGAATATCGCCATCCTTGACGATGTATTCTTTCCCCTCGAGTCTCCAAACGCCGGCTTCTTTGCATTTGGCGAATGAACCGTGGGAAATGTAGTCACTATAATGGACCACCTCGGCGCGAATGAATTTATTAAAAAAGTCTGAGTGTATTACGCCGGCTGACTGCTGTGCAGTGTATCCTGTTCTTATGGTCCAGGCACGGCACTCGTCTTCACCAACTGTGAAGAATGACTGCAAACCAAGCAGTTCATATGATGTCCTGAGAATTCTTGTGAGAGCTGACTCCGTGATC
>RHKR01000220.1 GCA_008363265.1 Chlorobiota bacterium | reverse complement strand
ACGGTTATGAATTGGGGGTTGTCTTTTTCGTTTCACTATAACCCGTTTGCTGACGGAATTCTAAAAACTGTTAATGATGACAGTCTTCAGGGTGACTCCTTCCATTTTGCCGCCCTGGCTGCAACCCTCTCCTTGATCTGTGAAAAACCCGGTGACCCGGGATTTGTCTTTACCGGCACCTTTGAAAGATTCGATCTGATGAGGGCGGTTACTATGCTGGTCGAAAAAACCAAACTCATCCTTCGTGAAAGACCTTCATTCAAAAAAATAGTGATTCCACACAGGAACCTGTTCAAGGGAGCAGACAGGAGATTAATTGAAGAAAATGAGAACTATTTCCTGGAGATCAGAAATTTTAATGAATTCTCAGAGAAAATTTTCGGAATGTCTATCTCTGATCTGCTGAAGTTTGAGAAGGCAAAGAGACACCACCTTGGAATTGCCAGAGTAATCGCTACAGACCGGGGAATAAAAGAACTTACACTCTACGACAAACTCGGGGATGAAAAGGTGAATGCGACAAAGATGGAATTCCGGATTCAGGATTGCGAGATCAGTCGTCCCCACGATAATGTATGGTACAATGTTTTTCCGGTTCCGACCATCTATACACCGTTTAAGGATTCAAATGGTCCACCAACGATGATCCTTATTAATTATCCATCTGCCAATACTTATGTTGGAAATCTGCTTTCAAATAACGGACCTTCGAAGAACGCGTTCGCCATCGGGTTGAGAAAGGAACCGGTAGAGGCGCAGATATTTGCTTACAGAACCGCCACCCAAGGCAGGATAATCGGAAAGTATTTCGCGCTGTCTGAGATTAAGTGAAAAAACAAATGGCTATTTAGAATTAAGTAACTAAATGATTAACGAACACGCGGGAAGTGTTTATGAGAACAAAGTACAATCTTTTTATCAAAGGTGCAATACTCCTCTTTTTGCTCCTCTCTTCGATCAATTTTGCTCAGGCGAGGATAGGGTCGAGTTCAAGTGATATTTTTTCCGAATTTCGTGACAAGGGGATTCAGTGGGCCCGTACTAATGACGGATCCCGGTATCTGTGGTACGAAGCCTCAAACTTTACCGTGGCATACTATTTTGACGGGAATTCCTACTGCAATCTTACTGTGGTCGTACCCCACAATCAAGGGGCACTCAACTTTTTTTGTGAGAAATATAACAAGGAGGCGGTGATAATTTCTGAAACAAGATGGAAGTTGTATACTGCAAACGGGGTTATGGATATTGAGTTGGTTTATGCCGATGATGGCGGGTATTATTTCAGATTGTACTGACTAAGAATTACAATTGTTCAAGAAATTTTAACCATATGGGAGACAGATGGAAAAACATAACAAATATTTGGTAATTCTGGCGGCATTGCTGCACGATATCGGGAAAATACGCTGGGATTCAGAAAGCAGGAGTGCTGATCCCACAAAAGCTTCTTCGGATTTTTTCGATGCAGCCTTTTCCGGCCAAAGTGAAGCAATGGCTGTTAAAAATGAAGTTCTCTCTTTACTCAAGGGTGGGGAAAACCCGATCCTGGATGTGGTATCGAGAGCAGATCAAATTGAGAAGGACCACTCTGGTTCAGAGGCCGGGTTTAAGAGGAAGCCGCTCTTATCGGTGCTTTCACTGATCGAAACCGTTCATGACCGGCCAAAAGGTCTGTGGTACTACAAACCGGGCATGGTGAGCACGGTGGATATCAACCCTTCTCATGCTGAAAATATTAATAACCTCCCCGATGACTCAGAGATGTCAAAACTTTCGGATGAGGTATACACCAGGCTTGTAGATGATGTCAGATCCCTTCCTGATCTTGAACTTCCCCAACTGATAGAATCCCTTCTTTTTCTTTTTGAGAAGCACCTTACGATGGTAAGTTCATCGGTATATCTGAGCAAACCCGATATTTCCCTCTTCGACCACCTGAAAACCACAGCTGCTCTCGCGGCATGCATTAACGAGGCTGAGAGTGATGAAAATCCATTTCTGATCGTCGCGGCGGATGTCAGCGGTATTCAGAACTTCATTTATTCGGAAACCAACCCTGTCGAGAACCGCCAAAAAGGAAGAAGCAAGCAGTTCAGAGGGAAGTCATTTTACCTGACATTGCTTACGGACACCTTCAGCAGTTATCTCTTAAGAGAAACAGGTATGCTTTCCGCAAATCTGTTGATCAATGGTGGCGGACACTTTGTTTTGGTGGTACCGAACAATTCCTCGAACAGAGAGAAGATGTCTGAGGCAAGAAAGAATATCCAAAAGTGGTTTTATCGAACCTATAAAGGAGAGTTGAACCTCATCCTGGAAACGCTTGAAGCCAATGCGACCCTTTACAAAGACTTTTCGAAATGGTATGGCGTGATCGCCACGAAACTTACCGCGGCAAAGAAGCAGAGAAGTATCGGCTTCCTTGGGGAAGCATTTTCGATCGATCTTGATTCAGCTGCTCCTCAGTATGCAGCCATTCCCTCTTCCGAAGATAAGGCTGAATACGAAAAGATGAATGACTATGAGAAGTTTCTCTTTTCGCTAACCCAGATGTTTGAAGACCTCGGTTCAGTTCTTCCGAAGGCGCGATATATAGTAAAAAGAGAGATACCCACGGATTACCGGCCAAAGAAAAGGTATGAAAGTGGACTGGTAGAGATCCCTTTCAAGGATTTCGGGCTCAGTTGGGTGATCGCATCTGACAAGGAACTTGCCACCGCTTATCTCAAGGAAGATTCCGAAACACATGTGGTTCTATATTGTGTCAATGAATTTGAAGTTCTAAAGGGTATTGTACCTGAAAAGGGTGCGAAGAATACCGCCTACGGAGTCCGACTGATCGGAAATTACGCTCCTCTTCAATCCGATACCGGCTCAGTGATGGAGTTTCCTGAACTGGCGGTTCTTAACTCCGAGACCGGTGATAAACTGAATTACTCAGTACTTTCAGTATTGAGAATGGATGTGGATAATCTTGGCAGCATTTTCAGTTTCGGCCTTGAAAGAAATGATGAGCAGGAGAGCATCAGATCACTTTCGAGAACGGTTAACCTCTCCCGGGCTCTAAACCTCTTTTTTACCGGACATATCAACATACTGGCGGAAAAGTGGCAGATATATGTAACATACTCCGGGGGTGACGACCTCTTCGTGGTAGGTTCCTGGATAAATGTTCTGAACTTTGCATTCGATCTCAAAGAGGCATTTACACAGTACGCCTGCGGAAACAGGAATCTGACAATTTCCGCGGGAGCATATTTGTGCCGTGAGAGTTACCCCGTTCACCGTGCCGCGAATCACGCAGGAGCTGCCGAGAGCCGTGCGAAAAAGTCA
Organism: Chlorobiota bacterium; assembly: GCA_008363265.1. GTDB lineage: Bacteria > Bacteroidota > Ignavibacteria > Ignavibacteriales > Ignavibacteriaceae > UTCHB3. Next base: position 1,813 of record RHKR01000220.1, on the reverse strand, counting down.
TCTCCTGAAAAAGACAGCATCTCGATCTTCGGCCGGGAGTTTAAGTGGACCAGGGCAAAGGATCTGATTGATTATGGCAGGGAGATCGATTCCCTGGTGGCATCAAAGAATCCCAACGAGGAAGTTACCTCTGCCTATGTTCATTTTCTGCTCGGTCAGACGACGGAGATGCTCAACGAAAAAAATGAGCTGGTGATCGAAAAATACTTCAGGAACATGTTCAAGATCAAGTATTCATTGGCCAGAAACCCGCGGGGAGTGAACGCGGAAGCGATAAAAGACAACAAGGAAGGGAGAAAGCCCAACAAGAAGGTCGCCCTTTTTTCACGCCTTGTAAACAGCGAGGAGAGTACAGGTCTGATCCAGGACTTTGTGGTTCCTGCGTCATATGTAATTCTTAAAAACAGAACAAAAAAATAGAGGAGGAATCCATGCCCCTTACAGATCTCAACACAGTAAGTGATCTCTCAACCATAACACCCCAGGACATCGACAGTATCGGTGAAACATACGGAAAACTGTTCGTTCAAAATCAGGTTAAAACAGCGCAATTGAGGAATTTTTATTCGTCAATTGTATCGATCCGGATCAAATTGAAAAATGCAGGAGAGGTAACTGCTCAAATTGAAAGAGAGTTGATCCTCCTTAAGCCCAAGCTCGCGTACTCGGCCGGCCGGCAACCAAAATTAAAACCGTTCTACGAGTTGATGAAAAAAGGGATTGATGCCACTTCGGTAAAAGATCAAACAAAGAAAGTCGACGCGGTCGATAATTTGATCTCGATCACCGAGGCAATAGTCGCGTACCACAGATTTTACGATCACAAAAGTAATTAAGGAGTTTGAAAATGTCACTTAGATTTGTAAAAAACATAGTACTCAGAGGCCAGATCGAAACTCTCACAGGTCTTCACATCGGCGGCAGCAAGGAAAAACTTGAGATCGGCGGCGTTGACAGCCCCGTGATCCGTGATCCGCATACAAACTACCCCTTTATTCCGGGTTCGAGTCTGAAAGGGAAGATGAGAATGCTGGTAGAATTTGCCGAAGGAAATATCTCCAAAGGTGGCGAAACCTGGGAATCAAAAGATGTTAATGATACAATTTGCAGGGTTTTTGGCAATTTTACCAAGGGAACAGAGGGAGGTCCAACCCGGTTGACAGTTCGTGATGCTTATCCATCCAAAGAAACCGAGATAATGTGGAAAGGACTCGACTCAGAGTTGCTGTTCACTGAGTTAAAACCCGAAAACTCGATCAACAGACTCACCTCGGAAGCGAATCCCCGGTTCCTCGAAAGGGTTGTTAAGGGTTCTCTTTTCAACTTCGAAATGATCTACAGCATTTATGACGACGGAAACGGGACAGCAGTTGATGAAGCCAATCTGAAAGTGGTATATCAGGCGTTAAGGTTACTTGAGCATTCAGGGCTGGGTGGAAGCATTTCCCGTGGTTACGGCAGGATCCGTTTCAAACTTGCCGAACCGATTGTGGTCGATGCGGAAAGTTATAAAACCGGCGATGACAAATACAAGGCCAGTGTTGCCCCGCTCGACGAATCAGTTACCAAAAACTGGAAGACACTCGACGAACTCGATCCCATAAATTAGATCAGGGGAAATAACATGAAAATCGTTTATTTAAAACCCAGGTCATCCTTTCGGGATAACCTGAGGTCTGACAGCCTCTGGGGTCTTGTCTGCTGGGGGATAAAGAACCTCTGGTCAGAAGAGACCTTGTTGGAAATGATCTCGGGGTATCAGACAGGATTTCCTCTAAAAGTCTCCTCCGCCTTCAGGTGGGTGGATACTCCC
>RHKR01000219.1 GCA_008363265.1 Chlorobiota bacterium | reverse complement strand
GATGAGTTCAGGAACATCCCCTGGATGGTGTTGTCAAGCCCGACAGAATTACCGCGGTTGTAAACGAAATAAGCGGCATCGTGTGTGGTAGCCATGTCGTAACCGGTCACATTATTGGCATTCGACATAGGGGTGAGGGTCACACCATTGTCAGTCCACTGTCTCGTACCGAAAGCGTTGAACTTCTGCGCGGCAAGGCCTTCCTGATTCTGGTCGGAGTTGGTGTAGCGCCAGAATACCACCACATCGTCACTTCCTGTGTACTTGCCAGCCACGGGGTTCCATTTATGGATACTTGCGGTGGTAGCGGCCTCACTTCCGTTAGCGGGGAACGCAAGCGTGCCGTCGGCCCTGATCCTCTGAACCCAGGCACTCTGGAGGTTTATCGAGTTCCTGTCGTCATGCCAGGCAATAACCGCGCCGCCGGCTCCGTCAGGGGCAACGAACTGGGCTGTAAAAGCCATGACCTTGCCGAGGCTCTGGATCCATACACCACCCGTTCCGAGTGTGGGATCGCCAGCAGAGTTGAACTTCTGAGCTGCGAGTTTAACGGTCTGAGCCGGGAAGTTACCCGTAGTAACCTTGTGAACCACGATGACCGAGCCGTTATCGGAGGGGACGACGATAGGGTTGTTATAACCCTCGGTGGCGGAGTTGTATATCTTCGGTGTGGCTCCCCACATCTTGTTTCCGGTTGCATCGAGTTTCTGCATGTAAACCTTGTACGGGTTTACGGCGTAGATCCATGCGATCACGGCGTAACCGTCGGAAGTGGCGGCCACTGTCGGATTGGCTTCATATCCGGTGCCTGTTGAAAGCGCGACACCGTTGGCGCCCCACAGGAACTGTCCCGCCGGGGAGATCTTGTAGGCAAAAACATCGAGATCACCCGATCTGGTGTCGGTGAAAACAACGATGGCGTTGTTCTGAGCATCGCAGGTGAGGTCGTAGTCGACCAGTGATGAGTTCTGGGGATTATTGGAGATCAACAGCCCGTTATTGGCCCACTGTTTTACACCGTCTGCGTTCAGAAGCTGCATATAAACGGCGTAACCTCCGCCGCGGTTGTCAAACCAGGAGATAAAAGTGCTGCCATCGGGGCAGGTAACCGACTTTGGCAGATCCTGCTCACCCGCTGTATCCGCAATTGCAAGGTTCACGTTCGGGTCGGATGGCCACTGAGCGTAACCCGCAGTCGCGAGGATGACAACTGCAAAAAACACCGTAAAAAGTTTTTTCATCGGATTCTCCGTCATGATGATGAGTAAAAAACGGTTATTATTTGAATCAATCCGGCACAAAATAGAATATTTTGGACTAATAAGAAAGTGTTTATCGACCCATGCACGAACTTTTGTTAAAAAAAATTAAAATTATCCCTGAATCACCGTTTCATATTAATTTTTACCGATAATTCTTTATATTTTAGTTTGACAAATAAGTAATTACTCAATTCCAACACGATATTTTAGAAACAGGAAACAGGAGTTTCTATGAAAATGAAAGTAACTGAACGCTACGAGGCCGTTGTTATCGAACTGAAGGGAAACGTCCTTGGCGGTCCGGAAGCCAATGAATACAGTGACACTCTGAAGAAGTTCCTTTCGGAGGGGAAGAAGAACATCATCATCGACCTCGGCGAAGTGAAGTTCATGAACTCATCAGGCCTCGGCATGCTTATCGCCGGCCTTACCACCGTGAACAAAGAAGGCGGAAAGCTGAAACTTGCCAACGTTGAAGACAAGATCCACAGCCTTCTGGTTATAACCAAACTCGTTACAATTTTCGAAAGCTACGATTCGGTAGACGAAGCCCTGGCGAGCTTCTAAGGACTCCGGCCCGGTATATGAGCGTTACAGTTATCGTCGGCGGCCAGTGGGGCGACGAAGGCAAAGGAAAAATTGTTGATATCCTGAGCGAGTCGCACGGGATCGTCGCGAGGTATCAGGGCGGTGCAAATGCCGGCCACACCATCCAAATAAAGGGAAGGAAATTCGTCCTTCACCTTATCCCTTCCGGTATTTTAAGGGATGATGTTGTGTGCGTCATCGGAAATGGTGTCGTTATCGACCCCGCCGCCCTCCTCGAAGAGATCAGGCTGCTGAACGAGAACGGAATCTCGGTTGAAGGAAGACTCTTCATCAGCCAGAATGCCCACCTCATCATGCCATACCACAAGATCATCGACTCGCTGAACGAAAAAGGTGACACGAAGATCGGTACCACCGGAAAAGGGATCGGCCCCTGCTACATCGACAAATATGCCCGCAAAGGTATACGAATAATCGACCTCCTCGACCGGGAGCGGCTCGAGCAGAAGATCCGCAAGAACATCGAAGAGAAGAACAACCTCCTTACAGGCTTCTATAAAAGTGATAAACTTGACGTTCAGAACATTGTGGATACTTACCTCGAGTTCGACCGGATGATCGACCCCTACATCAAAGACGTCCCCTCCTACCTGAACAGGGCGATCGCTGAAGGGAAGTCGGTGCTCCTCGAAGGTGCCCAGGGTGCCCTACTCGATGTCGATCACGGTACCTACCCCTACGTAACATCTTCCCACCCTACCGCGGGAGGAGCTTGTACCGGAACAGGTATACCGCCGAACAGGATAACTGAAGTTACCGCGATCATAAAAGCATACACCACGCGTGTGGGAGAAGGCCCCTTCCCTACAGAGCTTCTCGATGAAACGGGTGAGAAACTCCGCGCCGAAGGGCACGAGTTCGGAGCCACAACGGGCAGACCCCGCCGCTGCGGCTGGTTCGATGCCTTCCTCGTAAGATATTCATGCATGATCAACGGCACCACTTCGGTGGCCCTCACCAAGATGGATGTACTCGACACATTCCCTGAGATCAAGGTCGCTACAGGATACATGCACAAGGGCCGGCTGCTCCATAACTTCCCCATCGATTGCGATATTCTGAACGAGTGTGAACCCGTTTATGAAACTGTCGAAGGGTGGATGAGCGACACCTCCGGCTGCACCAGTTACGCGGATCTTCCCGAAAAAGCGAAGAGATACATCGATTTTATCTCCGAAAAAGCGGGAATGAAAGTTACCATCGTCTCAGTGGGCCCGAATCGGGAACAGACTTTCTTCCTCAGCTGAAACACCTCCAATATTTACATTTCGCGCGTCCCCTGCTTGAATTAAGTTTGGGGAACGATTTATTAATTTTCCGGAGTAACTCTTGAAAATGTCAGGCGGGCCGGCCACCGCCAACATCAAGATCGCGCTTATCTTCGCGGCACTGGTGATAGCCGGCGGTACCCTTTACTACACTCATACCATCGCTCAGAAACTTCAGGCGCGTGAGAGGCAGATCGTACAACTCTACGCCAACACACTGGAGTATATCGCCAATTCGGAGGAGACCACCGACCTTACCTTCCTCCTCGAGAATATCATCCAGCCGATCGATTTTGAAGTGATCCTTACAGACGCGCAGGATAATGTTGACCTGGCCGGGGCATCCAATTTCCGCAATGTGAAGATCGACCCACGCATGAAAGGTGAGAAACTTAAGGAATACTTCAAAGACAAGCTGATCTCGATGGACGATGTGAACTCCCCCATTCTGGTGAAGCATGTTCTCGGTACGGATACGCTGGTTCTTAACAAGATTCACTTCGGTGAGTCTGCCCTCGTTACCCAATTGAAATATTACCCCTTCGTCCAGATGATGATCGCGTTCCTTTTCGTTATAACTGCCTATATCGGTTTCAGTCAGATAAAGAAGAGTGAGCAGAGCAATATCTGGGTCGGAATGGCCAAGGAAACAGCCCACCAGTTCGGCACACCCCTCACGAGCCTCCTCGGGTGGATCGAGCTCCTGAAACTCAACTATCATGACCCCGACAAGGTGCTCGACACCGCTGAAGAGATCCAGAATGATGTACAGAAACTGAGCCGCATTACCAACCGGTTCTCGAAGATCGGTTCGAAAGCGGAACTTAAAAAAGAGAACGTCTTCGACAGCCTCAATGAGATCTACGAATACTTCAGCCGCAGGCTCCCCCGCCTCGGTAAAAAGGTGGAGCTTAAACTTACCGGCGAACCGGGCATCGAGGCGATGCTCAACAAGGAACTCTTCGGCTGGGTGATCGAAAACCTCGTAAAGAACGCCCTCGACGCGATCGAACACACCAACGGCAAGATCACAATATCAGTGCTCGATCACAAAAATAAAATTGAAATTGAAGTGGCGGACAACGGTAAAGGTATCGACCTTAAGAGGAGGAAGGATGTGTTCCGGCCCGGTTACAGTACCAAAAAGAGGGGCTGGGGGCTGGGGCTAAGCCTTTCAAAAAGGATAATTGAAGAGTACCATGCGGGGAAGATATTTGTGAGCAACTCGATCCCCGGGGAAGGGACAACATTTAAGATCATTCTTGATAAACCCGCTAAAACAGGTTAAAGAAGGGACATTACGGTATCGACCAACAGTTCACGTCTGAACGGCTTTTCAATAAAGGAATTAAAGCCGATCTCGATGAACCTCATCTGGTCACCGGGCAGGGTGTAGGCAGTAACCGCGATCATTGGCAGGTCTTCATAGACATCGATTTCCTTGATCCTGTCCCGGAGCTCGATCCCGTTCTCACTCCCCGGAAGATTGATATCGATTATCGCAAGGTCAAACCTCTGCTCTGTGAGTGTCAGCAGCGCTTCGTTACCTGTTGCAACCACCACTACATCACAGAACGGCTGAAGGTACATCTTGATCAGACCTGAGGCCGATTCATCATCCTCGACCACCAGAATGAGTTTCTTCTCGGCCGAATCATCTTCCGGTTCCTCATCTGCAGCATCGTGAGCGAGTGTGAACCCGGCAGTGAATACAGAACCCTGTCCCAAAGTCGACTCAACCGTTAACTCACCCCCCATCATCTCCACATACTTTTTAGCAATGGTAAGCCCGAGCCCCGCGCCTTCGTAATTCCGGGTAACCCCCTCGTCACCCTGTCTGAAAGGCTCAAAAATCACGTTTATCTTCCCGGGAGCTATCCCTATGCCTGAGTCTTCAACTCTTATAAAGGCTGTACGGTTGTTGCCTGTACCCCTGATCCCTGTGCTGACCCTGACCCAACCCGAAGAAGTGTATTTAAGGGCATTGTTCACAAGATTGTCGACCACCTGATAGATCATC
>RHKR01000218.1 GCA_008363265.1 Chlorobiota bacterium | reverse complement strand
CGGTGGCAGAGGGCCATAGATTCGATCTGATAATCTCAAATCCCCCGTATGTATCTGAGGCCGACTATTCCGTTGTGCAGGAGGAAGTGGCTAAATATGAGCCATCAATTGCGGTAACCGACTTTTCCGACGGCTACAAATTTCACAAGGGGATCATCTCCGGATCAGGGAAGATCCTCGATGGAAACGGGAGCATCTATCTCGAAATGGCCTTGGGACAGGACCAAAAACTTAAGGAAATGATGCAGGATGCGGGACTGGAAGAGATTGAGATATACAAGGATTACAACAGGATCAACAGATTTATCCGGGGGATAAGGCACTAATGAGAGCACTTGTACAACGTGTATCTGAAGGCGGGGTTTATATTTCGGATCCACCTCATACGGCTGAAATTGGTCACGGTATGGTTATCCTGCTTGGTGTCAAGGAAGGTGACAGCAACCAGGATGTAATATTCACTGCCGACAAATGCTCAAACCTCAGAATATTCGAAGACGACCAGGGGAAAATGAACATCTCCATCAAGGAGACAGGCGGAGAAGTGCTGGTGATCTCACAGTTCACCTTGTATGGTGAAACTGCGCGGGGTAACCGTCCGGGATTTTCCCTCGCCGCACGTCCCGATATCGCAAACGAATTGTATGAAAAATTCGTTGAACGGATGAAGGTCAATCTGGGCGCCGAAAAAGTTAAAACCGGTGTTTTTCAGGCTATGATGTCGGTCAAGATCATCAACGACGGTCCTGTCACCCTTATAGTGGAATCAAAATAAATGCAACCGAAGAAGTGCGTAGGATCGATCGCGCTCATCTTCATTGACGGTATCGGGATCGGCGAACCCGATCCTGCAAAAAATCCTTTCTTCTCGTATCCCTTCAAACTATTTAAAGATATTTTCGATCAAGCACCTCACGCGGGCAATGTCCCGTTAACCTCGAACACAGGAGTGCTTTTCCCTGTTGATGCTTCACATGGTTTCCCCGGATATCCGCAAAGCGGCACGGGCCAGCTCTCTATCTTTGGTGGATTCGATGCGATAAAGGAGTTTGGCGGACACTTCGGACCGTATGCCCCGCTTTCTCTGATCGACAGAATATACAATTCCAACCTCTTCAAAGATGCCATTCAAAAGGGTTACTCATTCCGGTTCATGAACGCCTATCCCCGACCCTTTTTTAATTATATTCGTAAGAAGCCCAGAAGATTGAATGTAACTGCACACTGCATGATCTCATCAGGTTCTACTTTCAATCAGGCCAAGCATGTCCATAAAAAACAAGCACTTACGGCCGAGATAACAAACTATCGCTGGAAGCAGAAACTCGGTTCAAAAGTACCTGAATTAACTCCCGAGGAGGCTGCACGGGTGTTCAAAAGGAACTTGAAAAAAACGGACCTCTCGGTGTTCGAATATTATCTGACCGACTATGCAGGACATAGAAGGTACGATGGCCATGTCCATGATCTTTGCGAGATCCTCGACAGGTTCCTGTCTCATCTGATCACCCAATTTGATAACGGCAATGATACCCTTCTGATCTGCTCCGACCACGGTAATTTCGAGGATATATCCATCAAAACCCATACCCTGAACCCTTCAATGTTCATGGCTTTCGGTAAATATGCTCTTGACGCAGGGCGCGAGATCAAAAACCTGACCCACATCAAGGATTTCATCTTCAATATATTGCATAAGGATGAAAAAACTCAGGCTTGATGATCTGAAGTATTTCCCCGCGATCCTCGCTGCCCCGGCGATGGCTCTCGGCATCCTGTTCAACGATCAGTATCCCCTTCCTTTCTGGTTTCTTACTTTGGTCGCCCTTGCGGCACTCATTCTGATGCTGCTGCTTTCAGTGGCAGAGAAACGTAAGATGATTCCCGCGCTAAGCGTAACAACCGCCTTTTTTGTCGGAGGGGCAACAATCGTCTTCTCAAATTCCGGATTCAATCCTGACCCACTCGGGAAATTGAGACAATCGGATGTTCACCTGACAGCCGGGATCGCCGAGATCAGGGAGATGAACCGGGAGAGAATATCTTTCACCGGATACGTTTCGTCTTTGAACTATGACACAACATGGAAGCAAATCTCAGGTGACAAAAAGATCAAATTCTCCAAGACCAAAATTCTAAAATTCGGATCACCTGTAAAATTCATCTTTGATATTCGCGATCCGGATATTTCAGTTTTTCACAGACTTCAGCATGAACTGGAACCCGGACGTGACATCACACTTTCAGGCAGTTATTTCAAACCATTGAACAGACGAAATCCTGGTGGGTTCGACTATGCTGCCTATCTTAAGCGACAGCACATACCTGCCTCAATTCATGTCTATACCGATTCTCTTATCACAATTAAAGGCAGTCGTGACCCTGTATCCGGTACGATCTATAACCTAAGAAGAAGTGTCGCCGGTGTGATCGACAGCCTTCATGATGCAAAGACCGCCGCGATCCTGAAAGGCCTGATAATCGCCGACAGGTCATCGATTGACCCCGAAACGATCAATAATTACATCGATACCGGCATCGCCCATATTCTCGCCGTATCAGGCTTCAACGTTGGAGTTATCTACCTTCTTACCCTGCTTCTTTTTCAGAAACTGAAACCCCTGAGCAGGGGTGGAGAGATGGCTGCCCGGCTGATTATCCTCTTCCTTTTCCTGGTTATCACCCAGTTCCAGATCACCGTTGTCCGCGCGGTACTGATGTTCACCGTTCACTCACTGCTGAAATTCTCAGGTCGCGAATCCAACGGATGGAACACTCTTTCAATCACAGCAATTTTAGTTCTTTTCTTCGATCCTCAGGATCTTTTTAGCACAAGCTTTCAGCTTTCCGTGGCAGCAGTGGCCGGACTTTTTATTTCAGAGGCCATGAAAGCGGAAATACTCCGCTCAGTCTACACTGCGATCGCGGGTATGAGATCAGGATCGAAAACTTTACTCGAGAGCATAACCAGATCAAGATTGTTCAGGGGAGGATTCGAACTTGTGATAGTAACACTGTTCGTGCAGATCTTTATGCTGCCATTCCTGATCAGTTACTTTGGCAAAGTAACACTTCTCTCAATCCCCGCTAACATTGCAGGCGTTCCCCTCTCCTCGTTCATGCTTATTAACGGGATACTTACGATATTTATCTCACTTTTAAGTACGCCCGTAGCTCTTTTTACGGCAGGTGTGTCATCAGCGGCAAACCAACTGATCAATTTTGCAGTCACCACGCTGAAAAACACCGGGTGGGGCAATATTGAGATCGCCGATCATACACCTTTCGAGGCGGTTCTATTCTACTTGTTGATAGCTTTTGCGGTAATTCTAATTTCAGCCAAAAAAAGCCTGCTCTGGCGCACTTTTGTGGTATCGGCAACCGGCATTTTCATCGTGTTGTCGCATCTGCTGTTGCGGACACCAATTCTTGAAGAAGGAAAGGCATATCTGATCGCTATTGATGTCGGACAGGGTGACAGTTTTCTGCTGCGTAATTCAAAAGGTGAGACATGGATGATAGATGCCGGACCCGTTTCAAAGCGATTCGATTCGGGGGAAAGAACAGTTCTCCCCCTTCTCAAAAGACTGGGGATCGATTCGATCTCGCTTGCTTTTGTCTCCCATTACGATTCTGATCATGCCGGCGGGATGCTCTCTCTGGTCAGATCAGGGAGGATTAAAAAACTTTTGATTCCTCCACCCGACTCTTCTGACGTAACGGATCTCGCTTTTTTCAACCTTTTCAGAAGGCTTGCATCCCCGGTGATCCTACGCGACAGCTCGCGTTTCACATCCGGCGATCTTGATCTGATCACTCACCTCAATGCCCCCACGCCTGATATGGAGAGTAACGCGAGAAGTGCCGTCTTCATGACCACTCTGAAAGGCGTAAAAATACTCTTTACAGGTGACCTCGACAAAAAGGGAGAGAAGACATTGATCGGAAAAAAGTTAAATTTGGAGTGTGATTTATTGAAAATAAGTCACCATGGCAGTAATTCCGGAACGTCAGATCTATTTCTTTATAAAGTAAAACCACGGATTGCTGTTATCAGTGCAGGACTTGGAAACAGATACCGACACCCTCACCCCCTGGTGCTTGAACGGCTCGGAGAAGGTGGCACTACAATTCTTAGGACAGACCTCGAAGGTTGCATCATAATTCAGTTAGACAGTGAGAAAATTTCTCAGATAGATTGGAGATAGTTTACATTTGCTAACGATCGGTTTTCTCGGTGGCGGTCAACTCGCCAAAATGTCAGCGCTCGCTGCTTACAGGCTCGGCTTTAAGGTCGCGGTATTCGAATCAATCGCGGACTCACCTGCGGGTATGATGACAAAATTAGACTTTACAGGAAGTCTTTCCGATGACAAACGGCTGGCCGAATTCGCCTCTGTCTGCGATATTATCACCCTCGAAAACGAATTCATCGATCCTGACAGGCTTCGGTTCATCGAATCGCTGGGGAAACCCGTCTTCCCGTCACCTGAAACTATTGAGTTTATTCAAGACAAGCTGGTCCAGAAAGAAACACTCAGAAAAAGCGGCCTCCCCGTCCCCGACTTTGTTCCGGTATCAGAGAATGATACATATACAGGCATTTCAAAACTTCTGGGCCCTGACTTTATACTGAAATCCAGAAAAATGGGGTACGATGGTTACGGGAACCACTTCGTAAGAAATGAAGCCGATATGATCGAAGGGATGAAAAAACTTACAAAACGCCACGCTTCCGTGATGGCTGAGAAGGTCATCAATTTCACAAAAGAACTGGCTGTAATGGTAGCGGTCAATTCCCACGAGGTGGGCGTTTATCCTGTCGTGGAAACGATCCAGGAGCACCACATTTGCAAATTTGTAATTGCTCCCGCGGTAATTCCGCAAGTCATCGCAGACAAGGCAGCCAGAATCGCCTCGGAGGCGGTAAGAAGTGTTAAAGGAAAAGGAATTTTCGGTGTCGAACTGTTTCTCACTTCCGATGATGAAATTCTTGTAAATGAAATGGCGCCACGTCCGCACAACTCGGGGCACTATACAATTGAAGGATGCATTACTTCACAGTTTGAGAATCACATAAGGGCAATTCTCGAGCTCCCGCTCGGCAACACATGGCTCGTTAAACCATGCTCGATAATGGTTAACACCCTTGGTAAACATGATGGTGAAGGA
>RHKR01000217.1 GCA_008363265.1 Chlorobiota bacterium | reverse complement strand
TCGGCGGCGACCGCGACGGGCACCCCTTCGTTACCACCGGTATCACCCGCGATACTCTTGAGAGGCACCGGGAAGCGATCATCAGGCTTTACCGTGAAGAGCTCGACAGGATATATACCAATCTCAGCAATTCGGTCAATAATGTTCCCGTTTCAAAAGCCCTGAACGCCTCGATCAATCACGATCTAAAGGAACTGAAGGCGGAAGAAATGCCGCAGTACCGCGACGCGACCGAACTTTACCGGAAAAAGCTCATTCTCATTTATGAGAAACTTGGGCGGACACTTACCCGCTCCGAAGGCGGATACCCTGATGCTGATGAATTTATTGCCGATCTCGAACTGATAGCCGACAGTCTGATGAGGAACAAGGGGGAACTGGTTGCCGAAACCCTTTTGCACCCCTTCATCTATAAGGTTAAAACATTCGGTTTCCACTTTGTAAAACTTGATATAAGGCAGAATGCCTCGCGTATCAGGGACGCGGTTGAGGAAATACTCTTCCTTACGGCAACATCCACCGGTTTCAGGGACCTGACTGAAGAGCAAAAGATCAGGGTGCTGCGCGATGAGATACTCTCGCCGCGCCCACTGGTAAACAAATTCTCCAATCTCTCGGAAAATGCCGCCACGGTACTTGACGAGATCGGTCTGATCAAGTGGGCGGCCGGGAACATCTCGGTTCACGCGGGTCGCGACTACATTATCTCCAACTGCTCAAGCGTAAGTGATGTTCTATCGGTGCTTCTTCTCGCGAAAGAGACAGGGCTTGTCCGCGTTGAGGAAGAGAGAATAGTTGAATCAAATATCGATATTTTACCCCTTTTCGAAACGATCTCGGATCTAAGGAACGCCTCAACGGTTCTAAGGGAGCTGTTCGAGCTCCGCGTTTACCGCCGGCATGTAAGGCTCCGCGGCAAAGTGCAAAAGGTGATGATAGGCTACTCCGACAGCAACAAGGATGGCGGAATTGTAACATCCAACTACGAACTTTTCAGGGTGCAGTCGGCGATAGCCGACCTCTGCCGTGAATACAAGATCGAACCTGTTATTTTCCACGGTCGCGGCGGAAGCATCTCACGCGGCGGCGGACCCGTTTATGACTCTATAATCGCCAAACCAACAGCTTCACTCTCAGGCAGGATCAAGATCACCGAGCAGGGTGAGATGATCTCGGCCAAGTATCTGATCCCCGAAACCGCACTCGGCACACTTGAGCTCACTTCCTCAGCGGTTATTACCAAAACTGCCGAGAAACAGGAAGACACTCTTTCTGCCACTGCTCCCGGTTCGGAGGAGATACTGCAGAAACTCTCGGATTACGCCTTCGCGAAATACAGGGCACTTCTCGAACATCCCGGATTTATCGACTATTTCCGGCTTGCAACCCCGATCGATATCATCGAACAGCTTGAGATCGGCTCCCGGCCCGGCTCCCGCAGGGTTACCAAAGACCCGGCGGCACTTCGCGCCATCCCCTGGGTTTTCGCGTGGACACAGAACAGAAACACCATTTCAGGCTGGTTTGGCTACGGCTCGGCTGTGGAAGCTACAATTCTGAACGAGCATGCCACTGAAGCTGACCTCGTAAGGCTTTACAACACGATGCCATTTTTCAAGGTTCTTACCGATAATGTGGAAATGGTGCTGTTCAAGACAGATATGATAATCGGAAGGGAATACTCAAGACTGGCCAACACCCCAGGCGCGCCTGAGATATTCAGGATGATAAAGGATGAGTACGACCGCTCTGTGAGTGCGGTGCTTCTTCTCACAGGCGAGAAATATCTACTCGGGAACAATAAAGACCTTCAGCGCAGGCTGCAACTTCGCAACCCTTACATCGATCCCGTAAGCTTCATTCAACTCAGGTTTATTGATGAGTGGAGGAAAGGGGGGGACGCCGGGAACGAAGCGCTTCTTACACTGCTCCGTTCAACAGTTAACGGTATCGCGGCCGGTATCAGAAATACCGGTTGACCTTACTCCTCAGGTTTTGGATCGAGATTAAGCTCGTATTCCGGAGAGTACTGCACAAATTCAACCCCCGCCAGCTCCAGCAATTTCCGTGATGCCACCCAGATCGGGTCGTCATGGTACTTGTCGGAAGCGTATATCACTTTTTTAATCCCGTTCTGGATGATCGTTTTTGTGCATTCGTTGCATGGAAAGAGGGTGCAGTAGAGCACACAGTCTTTCACCGGTTTATTGGCATTATAGATGGCGTTCTCTTCGGCATGGACAACATAAGCGTACTTTGATTCGGTAAACCCCCCTGATCTTCCCCATGGAAGCTTCCCTTCATCAATCCCTCTCGGGAAACCGTTATAACCCAACCCGACTATCACCTTGTTCTGATCAACTATAACTGCACCGGCTTGAGTGTTGGGGTCTTTCGATCTCATCGCCATCAGGTAAGCCATCTGCATGAAACATTCATCCCACGATATCGGGTCTCTTGGTTTTGTCATCTGTAATCCATCCGTTTTTAGATTCAAATTTAACGATAAAACATAAAAAAAGCTGCTCCCTTATTCAGAGAGCAGCTTCAAAAGTTTCAGTCCGCCGCGGCGGATTAGCTTTTAGCCAAAATACTTATTTCATCACAACCATTTTGCGTGTGATAACCTGGTTGCCGAACTGGAGGCGGTAGAAGTAAACACCCGAAGCGAGCTGGGTAGCGTCGAAGTTGATGTCATATCTGCCGGTTTCCATCCCCTTGTTAACAAGAGTGGCAATCTCAACGCCGCTTACGTTGTAAACCTTCAGAGTAACCTGACCGTTGGTCGGGATCTCAAAGGATATCTTTGTAGTCGGGTTGAATGGGTTAGGATAGTTCTGGCTGAGGCTCAGTGTGTTAGGCAATGAGATCTCAACTTCAACTTCCTTGGTATAAGTGGTTGTACCATCAAGGTCAACTTGTTTCAGTCTGTAAACAACTTTGTTTGAGTTCAGTTTTACAGCTTCCCTGTCGGTGAAGGTGTAGTTGCTGATCTCAGTTGAGTTGCCTTTACCCTGAACAAAACCGATGCTGGCCCAGTTACCATCTTTAGCTTTTCTTTCAACTGAGAAGCCTTTGTTGTTGGTTTCAGTTGCGGTAGCCCATGTGATGGAAACGTTATTGTTAACAACGGATGCGTTGAAGTCCATGAGTTCTACTGGAACAGGACCGCCGAGGGCAGCAACTGATCTCTGAAGAACACTGATGGCATATCTTGGGTTGTGAACGCCTCTCGAACCATCATAAGCGATAAGCTGATAGTTCCAGTAAGCTTTTCTTTCAGTAAGGTTGTTGTTGGCATTGATCATCGTATAAGAGATTGAATCAAGACCTACAGGTGGTAACCAGATACGGAGGAGTGTTACGAGACCGTCGAACTCAACCTGGAATGGTTCAACCTGACCGTCGTTGTCATAGTCAGCCGAAGCAATGATATCTTCGAATGAGTTGATCGGGCCGTGGCAGGTTCTGCAAGCGGTTGTGTTGTCGTATCCGTTATCAGGATTGTGCATTCTCCATGTGTGGTTTCCAACTTTGTTCATGTTGGCAGCGGTTGTGTCTTTAGCCATGTGGCAATCAACGCAAGCACCGGGGGTTGACTTGTGAGCCATGCTGGTAGGATAAGCAGCGCCGAATTCAGAGGCGTTCTTTCCGAGCAGGTTGTCACTCTGTGTTGAGTGGTGAGGACCCCAATGTGAACTGATGGTTCCTGCAGGAACATATGTAACATTGTCTCTGCGGGACTTGTGGCAGCTCATACAAAGTTTGCCTTCGCCTGAAACCACTGATGAGTAGTTAAAGCCGTTTCCAAGAGTGTCACCTGCAGCAGGAGCATATCTTAAGCTGGCAGTCTGGCCTGAACCGTGAGGATCGTGGCAGGTTGAGCAGCCGATATCATCCTGATTTGCTTCAGTCCAACCGGTTGTGTTGGTTGTTCTGCCGTATGTATAGTTGATGTAACCTTTTGAGTCGTGGCAACGGATACAGTTCTGCAAGTTGTTGTTTTGCGAGGAAGCGGTCTGTGCGAATGAACTTGACCAGATGGCAGTAGCATGACGGGTCAAGGCATACTGATCATACACATAGTAGTGTGGCGGTGAGTCGTGGCATCTTCTGCAGGCACCGGCATCGTAGTTGATTGCGATGTTGGCGGAGCTTGGAGCTGTGGCATGCTGGCTACCGGCACCGTGGCACATTTCGCAACCTACTGTAGCGAGGTTAACAAGCGCGCCTGCGCCTTTTGACTTCAAAGTATCCCATCTTCCGGGGCCCGGTGAGTAGAATGTGTATCCTACCTGTGCAGCTACATCATCGAAACCGTTGTTGGCGGCAGCGATATTGTGGTTCTGACCGGTGGTGTGGCATTTGAAGCAGTATGAAGCAAAGTGACCGGCAGGATCATCGATCTCTTTTTTAAGAGCGAGACCGTGCTTTGAAACTTTCCATTTGTCGAAGATCGCCAGGAACGCAGGTGTTCCTGAGTGGCAGGTCATACATTTTGGGAATGTGCCGGCCACGCCGTCAAATCCACCAACGCCGACATAGTTACCGGCTACAAATGTAAATGTAGTGTCATCCGTGCCGCCCGAAGTGGTAACTGAAAGATTAATTTCATAGTTACCGGCGAGGTCTGGCTTCAGACCGACCATTGTCGGGAGAAGGTTCTCGATCGTTGCAGTCGATCCGGCTGGTTTGTTTGTTAATGTAAAGGTAAACGCGGTGATAGGGAGTGTATTGCCTACATTTCTTGGTGAGAAATACCAGTAAGTACCTACTGCGTTAACTTTCGCTCCCGATGAAACGGAATTGGTGCTCAAACCTAATGAAGTGAGTCTGTACTCAGACATTGGTTCGGGATAGATCTTGGCTCTGGGTACTTGTGCGTACACAGATGCTGTAAGTGATACAGCGACAAGGATGAATAGTAGTTTTTTTAGCATTTATGCCTCTATAAATTAAAGTGCATGCTTTTTGCAACAATATCTGTGCCAATGATGAATTATTCAACACACCCGCTTTAATCGCTTGTTTTAGTGTGTATTTTTTGAACATTCCGGAAAGTTTTCTAACTATAAAGAAATGTTTTCTTAAAAATGGAAAACTTTGTTCCATTTCTGAGAATTATCGTTTCTTTAAACCTTTCTGTTTTAATAGATTTCTAATGGTTATATAATCATTTTGTTTAACAATTCACCAACCGGAGA
>RHKR01000216.1 GCA_008363265.1 Chlorobiota bacterium | reverse complement strand
TTTACAAACAACCACATCTACCAGTTGAACAATGGTGACAGACTGCCGTTCGTAGCGAGCGTTACATGCTATACCGCTCATTTTGATAATCAGGATGTATTCGGCGAACAATTCGTTAAAGTACCCGGCAAAGGCGCGATCGGATTCTTCGGCAGTTCAGGCCTCACACACTGGCAGATAGGTACATATTACAACGGATTATTCTTCGATGAGCTCTTTAACTTAAAGAATTACGTTACCGGATTGGCCACCATGGCCGCAAAGGTAAGAACGCCTCCCGTGGGTTATTATATCAACCAGATCGCTCTACTTACTTATCTGGGAGAGTCGGGTTTGAGGCTTGCAGTTCCTACAAAACCTGATTTCGCGATAGCCAACAGTGATATCGCTGCTTCAACCACAAGCCCGCTCAAGGGCGACACACTCTCGGTTAATGTGAGAATGGCGAACTTCGGCATTAAAACCAGGGATACCGTTTCAGTGGTACTCCGGTTTACCGCTGAAGACAGTTCGGGTGTGATCCAGACTCTAAGGATACCGGTGTTCAGCAACAATGACTCGGTCTCATTTAAATGGGCACCACCCGTAAGCGGTCTCGTTACACTTATTGCCGAGATCAATCCGGGTGCCCTCCTTGATGAGGATGATCTTACCGATAACATTGGTCAGATCCAAATAGCGGTCTATGATATCTCTGAGCCAAGCCTTCTCTATCCGCCCGATGGTCTTGCCACAGAAAAGCCTGTCAATATTGAGATAGCGGATATTGCCTATTACATCAACCGCGGATTTGTTTACAGTATCGAAGTTGACACTTCCTATACGTTCAACACCCCTGTCCTGAAGGTCGATAACCTGCAGGGTAATGAAGGACTGTTGCGTTATTCCCTGTCACAGCTACCGAAAGGAAGATACTTCTGGAGAGCGAGAATTGTTGACGGTACTGATTTCGGTCGCTGGTCGACGACAAGAACCTACTCCTCGAACAGTGGGGAGAAGAGGGGTTTTTATTTTACCGGTAATCTGCTTCTGAATTTCGAAACCGAGAACCTGAATTACTCGAAACTGTTCGATGGACTTGTGCTAAACACCCAGCTCAAGATACCAAGGCCGGAAAACGAAAGGCTGAAGAGGGAATTCTCGCTTACACACATTCAGGAGTTGGATTCAGTCGGTCTCACTGCCCTGACAACGGACGGTAAATACCTCTATATGGCAGATTTCTGGTTTGATGTTCAACGCAAATTCCCTGACGGTAAATCTCCCATCTACATAGTTGGAACGGGGAAACAAGGTACCAATCAGGGTGAGTACTACGGTACCATACCGAACTTCAGGGAGCAGATACGCATGCAACTGATGCATGTCAACGGTTTAATTTACTATCCCCGGGAGAAACACAATGTAATTTACAGTGTGGAACCCGCCTCCGGCACTCAGGACAGCATCGAGTTTGCTCCCGGTTCAGGACTCCTCGATTTCGACTTTGGAGACGAAAGAAGCGGCGGCAAATTTATTCTCGCTTACGACAACGGAATGATCTACAATTTTGCGCATAAAAGGATCAACGGCCGGCGGGCCTGCATACTCCGCATTTTTGACGCGAACGACTGGTCGATGATTCGTGACATTGAATTTCCGCTGATCGAGCCTTTTGAGTCGGTTGTATCATTCTTCGTGGTTGGCGATGTTATGTATCTCTATGAAGATTTCGCTTCAGGTTATCTTATGGCGGTCAAGATTTCAGACGGTTCGTATCTCGGTGAATGGCTCAGCTGGAGCTCAAGGAATCTCAGGGAGCTCAAAAGATTCTATTCATGGGTTTATGACGGGAACTCTGACGAAGTGTATGCGACAGGTTACAGAAGAAACGATACCATTCAGAAAAAGATAGCTGTTTTCGCCGGCTATTACCTTGATTCAAGAGGAAAACTCACCTCAAAAACCATTGGCCCGGCAACAAAGTGGCACAAGGTAAATTATGAGATCGTTAAAGGTAATCAAACCTCCCTCTATCAGGTTGATCTACTTGGCTATAACAATAACACCCGGCAGTGGGATACTCTTCAGGCAGGTATTGGAAGCGGTTTTGATATCTCGGGCTACAGCACTCAGCAGTATCCATTTATGCGAACGGTGGTTATGATGGAGGACACCTCTTATACCACAACGAATCCAATGTACATAAAGTCGATGCATATCGATTGTGAAACCGATCTGCCTGAGATAACGATCTCCAACAATGATTTTACATTTTATCCGGACAGTCTATTACAAGGATTCGACATAAATATCGATCTGAAGGTTACAAACGTCGGAAAAGTGGCAACAGATACGGTTACAGCGGTATTCTTCCTTGGAAATGCCGATGAACCTTACCACAGTTCGAAGTTTACTATTCCGGCCGATACGTTCCACACAGTGAAACACTCGATCAACACTTCCAAGATTGTGTTCTATAACAAGATCCGCTCAGTGGTCACGATGAACGGCACCGAAATGTACACCTTCAATAATCTCGGGGCAGATAGTTTTTATGTGGCCAGAGACTCGATAAAGCCGGATTTCAACATCACTTTTGACGGTAGGGAACTGATCAGTGGCGACATAATCTCTAACTCACCGTTGGTAGAGATAGTTCTGACCGATAACAGTCCTCTGCCTCTTGACACCACAAGGCTGAGCATTGTGCACAACGGCAAACCGATCGGGTTTGTGAAAGACAGCATCCAGTACAACTACACACCATACCCTAACTCGAAGTTTGACGCGCGGTGGAAGCCTCTGTTCAAACAGGGTAAACACACTGTTGAAGTGTTTACAAAGGATGCATCAGAGATACCGTTCAATAACATAGCACAGAAGTATCAGTTCTTTGTCTATGACAAGGATGATATTCAATTTATCTATAATTACCCGAATCCATTTGCCGAGCAAACCTGGTTCACTTACGAATTGCGAGGGAATGCTCCGCCCGACGAAGTGAAGATCAAGATCTTTACTATTGCTGGAAGGCTGATCAAAGAGATCGCGGTCCCATATTCTGAGATGAAGATCGGATTGAACTCTGTACTCTGGGATGGAAAGGATGCAGATGGTGACGAAGTGGCAAACGGAGTGTATCTTTACAAACTGATCACAAAGTACAAAGACAAAACCAAGACCACCATTGAAAAGATCGCGAAAGTGAAATAACTCCAATGGAGTTGACCAATCAATTGCTTTCCGACATCATCGAATGGGATATTGTGAACTGGTCGAAAAGTCTTGCGTTCTTTGAGAAGAGCGGAATTGAATTCGATGGGAAGAAAGCATTGGCAATAGGGGAGAGGCACGGCGGTCTCTCCCTTTGGCTCGCCTTGAACGGGGCTGAGGTGATCTCTACCGATCTGAACGGTGTGTCGGAGGAAGCGAAAAAGAAACACCGGGCTCACGGTGTTTCGGAGAAAGTATCCTACAGTAACCAGAATATCCTGTCGATCGATTACCCCGACAACAGTTTTGACATAGTGATGTTCAAATCGGTTATCGGAGCACTTGGGAAGAAGGAACTTCAGCAACAGGCGATATGCGAAATTCACAGGGTCCTGAAACAGGGAGGTGTACTTCTTTTTTCTGAAAATCTTGTTTCGTCGCCGTTGCACGGTTGGTTACGGAAGAAATTTATCAGGTGGGCATCATACTGGCGATATATCTCGATCGGAGAGGCGAAAGAATACTGCAGCGGTTTTTCTTCTTACAATTATAACACTGCAGGGTTTCTCGGTGCTTTCGGAAGGTCTGAAGGGCAGCGTGCCATCCTGGGAAGATTTGACGGTTTTTTACACGGCTTATTACCACAGAATTATCATTATATAATTTTCGGTATCGCGAAGAAATAATTCAATATGCTCTGTCGGCGCACGAATTAGTTTTGCATTTCGATCTAAATTCATATTTTACAGAATACATTTTATTATTTTTTAATAAGGATTAAGTCCCATGTGCGGAATAGTCGGTTACATCGGTAATAAAAGTTGCGTACCCGTAGTGGTAGAGGGATTGAAACGTCTTGAATACAGAGGATATGATTCTGCCGGTATCGGAGTTATCCGGAACGGCAAGATCGAAGTCACCAAGATCAAAGGAAAGGTGGCTCAGCTTCAGGAGGCGATTGAAAACTCCGGGATCGATTCCACGATCGGGATCGGCCATACCCGTTGGGCAACCCATGGCGAACCGAACGAACTTAACGCACACCCCCACTCAAACGGCGACGGAACACTTATCCTGATCCATAACGGGATCATCGAAAACTATTCCACCCTTAAAACCGGGCTGAAAAAACACGGTTATGACTTTAAGAGTGCTACTGATACTGAAGTGCTCGCCCATCTCTTCGATACATACCTTAAGGAAGGTTACACCCTCTTTGAAGCCGTCAGACGCGGTTTGAACGAGGTTGAAGGAACATACGGAATCGCAGTTATCTCCACACTTGAACCGGACAGAATTGTAGCCGCGAAAAAGGGGTCGCCGCTGCTCCTCGGTGTGGGTGAAGGAGAGAACTTTGTAGCTTCCGATGTCTCGGCTATACTGCAGCACACCAAACAGGTTGTTTACCTGGAAGACGGCGAAATTGCCGAAGTCTTCAGGGATCACTACCTCACCAAGACGATCGAGGACGAGGAAGTAAACAAAGTTGTTCACCAGATCGAGATGACACTTGACGAGATCGATAAAGGCGGATATCCGACTTTTATGCTTAAGGAGATCATGGAGCAGCCTGAGTCATTGAAGAATTCTATCAGAGGGCGACTGCTCTCCGAAACTGGTGACGTTAAGCTGGGCGGACTCGAGTCATCCCTTGATCACCTTCTATACGTTAAGAGGATCATTATCACCGCTTGCGGTACATCGTGGCACTCGGCACTGGTAGGGAAGTATATGTTCGAAACTTTCCTCAGGATACCCACCGAGGTTGAGTACGCGAGTGAATTCAGATACCGGAATCCGATCGTGGGTCCGGGTGATGCTGTCTTTTTCATCTCCCAGTCGGGAGAGACTGCTGATACCCTTGCAGCTCTTAAGGAGGCCAAACGCCGCGGTGCGCTTTGCCTCGGTATCTGCAACGTTGTGGGAAGCTCGATCGCGCGCGAAAGCCATTCGGGTGTTTACATCCATGCGGGACCGGAGATAGGCGTTGCCTCAACGAAAGCCTTCACATCGCAGCTTACAGTGTT
>RHKR01000215.1 GCA_008363265.1 Chlorobiota bacterium | reverse complement strand
ACTTCAAGCCGCCATGGTCAGACTCAAGAAACTCTTTTAACATCTCCGGAGAGGTAATTTCGGAACTTCTGAAGTGATCGGCCCCGAACTTAACGGCTATTATCCGGGTAGGGGTTTCGGTTCTGTGACCGGTATATTCCATCGTACCGGGCGGTTTTCCGGCTTTCTGGCTGAGTTTTCTGTGTGGCATCGCTATTAAATAATTGTTTACCGTAATATAAGGTTTTTAGTGTAGAGTGTATAGGGTAGAGTGTGGAGAGTTTGGCGAAAATGTTAAATTTATAAATTGATTATTCTAATTTTTAAGACAGGAATTGCATGAAAGGTATCATTCTTGCCGGAGGCTCCGGTTCAAGGCTCTACCCAATCACGAAAGTTTACAGCAAACAGCTCGCGGTTATCTACGATAAACCGCTTATTTACTACCCTTTATCCGTCCTTATGCTGGGCGGAATAAAGGATGTTCTGATAATTTCGAACGAGGAAACGATCCCTCTTTATCAGAAACTGTTTGATGACGGCAGTCACCTCGGTATGAACATCTCCTACAAATTGCAGGATGCTCCCCGCGGTATCGCGGAATCGTTCATTCTCGGTGCAGAATTCATCGGCGATGATAATGTGACGCTCATCCTCGGTGACAACATTTTTTTCGGGGATCTCGAGTTCTTCTACAAAGCCGTGGCTGAGCATGAATCAGGCGCGAAGATCTTCGGTTACAGGGTTACCGACCCTGAGAGATACGGTATCGTTAACTTCGATAAATCGGGCAAGGTCCTTTCGATCGAAGAGAAACCGAAGGTTCCGAAATCGAACTATGCTGTTCCCGGTCTTTACATATATGACAATAATGTAGTTGAGATCTCAAAAAATCTGAAACCCTCCGCCCGCGGTGAGCTCGAAATAACCGATGTTAACAATGTTTACCTCGAGAGGGAAGCTTTGAGGGTAGAGATCGTCGGTCGCGGCGTGGCCTGGCTTGATACCGGTACACCCCAGGCACTTCTTCAGGCATCGAATTTCTTCGGTGTCATCGAAGAGCGCCAGGGCCTTAAGGTTGCATGCCTCGAGGAGATCGCGTTCAGCAAAGGTTTTGTGGATGTTGACGGCTTCAAGGCATTGATAAATTCAATCCCGCAGAGCATGTACAGGCAATACCTCGAAAAAGTATTGCAGGAATACGAAGAAAATAGATAAAATAGAGTTAGGGAGGAACAAGTGAAAATAATTAACGGTAATCTGGACGGCGTGCTTCTCATTCAGCCGGCGGTCTTTGAAGATCAGAGAGGCTTCTTCTACGAGTGTTTCCGTCAGGATAAACTCGCCGAAGCAGGAGTTGACCATGTATTTGTGCAGGACAACCTCTCGAAATCAACGAAAGGAACGATCCGCGGGCTGCACTTCCAGACTCCACCATTCGAGCAGGGAAAGCTATGCCAGGTGATATCGGGAGCAGTTCTCGATGTGGTGGTCGATATCCGCAAGGGATCACCCACATACGGGCAGCACTTCTCAACGGTGCTTTCCGATGAGAACCACCATCTCCTATGGATCCCTCCGGGGTTCGCGCACGGTTTCTCGGTTCTTTCAGATATCGCCATTTTTCACTATAAATGCACAGGCGTTTACAACAAACAGTCTGAAAGAACGCTCCTGTACAACGACCCCGTGTTGGGGATCGACTGGAAAACGGAGAACCCGGTCATCTCTGAAAAAGACGCTCAGGGGGTGCCTTTAAGTATTTTGGATAACCCTTTTTTATAAGTGTCAGGTATTAGTCCGCCGTGGCGGATTAGGTATTGTTTATTAGGGGAAGTGCTTGGTGATTCAATCACTTTTTATGAAGGAAATCGAAATTTATGAAAAATTCATTGTTTTTTACGGACAGGGAGGCTAACGAGAGTTACTCCCTTTCAAATCAGTTCGCTGAACATCTCGAGTTTATTCTCGTTAAAACCCGCCAGACAGTAACAAATAACGACATGTACTACGCCCTCTCCCTCTCGATCAGGGACAGGCTCGTAAGAAACTGGCTGCGCACGCAACACGCTTACAACACAAAGGATGTGAAGAAGGTATATTACCTCTCCCTCGAGTTCCTGATGGGCCGCCTTCTCGGCAACGCCCTGATCAACATGAACTACTACGAGGAGTGCCGCAAGATCCTCAGGAAGGATGAATATGTACTCGAAGACATCATCGAGCTTGAGCACGATATGGCCCTCGGAAATGGCGGTTTGGGAAGGCTCGCTGCCTGTTTCCTCGATTCGATGGCGACACTTCAGCTTCCGGCGTTCGGGTATGGTATCCGCTACGAGTTCGGTATCTTCAAACAGGAGATAGTGAACGGCCGTCAGCAGGAGCAGCCCGACTACTGGCTCGCTTACGGCTGTCCGTGGGAGATCCCGAGGCGTGAGCTAACTTTCAAGGTCCGTTTCTTCGGTCGCGTTGTCACGGTCAGAACCCCCGAGGGAAAGCTGAAACACAACTGGATCGATACCGAGAACATCCTCGCCGCGGCGTATGATGTTCCTGTTCCCGGCTACAAATCCGATACAGTCAATAACCTCAGGCTGTGGGCCGCCCGCGCGAACGAGGAGTTCAACTTCAAGGATTTCAACGAGGGCAACTATGTGGCCGCGGTTGAAGGAAAGAACATCTCCGAGAACATCTCGAAGGTTCTTTACCCCAACGACAGTTACACCGAAGGCAAGTTCCTCCGCCTGAAGCAGCAATATTTCTTCTCCTCGGCGTCACTTCAGGATATCATCCGGAAGTATCAGATCAACCACAAGACATTTGATAAATTCCCCGAGAAGGTTGCCATCCAGCTTAACGACACGCACCCCGTGATCGCGATCCCCGAACTGATGCGCATCCTGATCGATGAGTACAACCTCCCATGGGATGAGGCCTGGAGAATAACAACGGGCACCTTCGCCTACACGAATCACACCGTGGTTCCCGAGGCGCTCGAGGAGTGGTCGGTTTCCATTTTTGAGGAATTATTGCCGCGCCACCTGCAGATCATCTACGATATCAACCACAACTTCCTCACCGATGTGAAGGCAAAGTATAACCTTTCGGATGAAGTTGTTTCAAGGATCTCGATCATCCGTGAGAACCCCGACAAGAGGATCCGCATGGCAAACCTCGCCATTGTATGCAGTCACTCGGTCAATGGTGTGGCGGCACTTCACTCGGACATCCTGAAACAGCTCATTTTCAACGATTTTTACAGGATCTTCCCGA
Organism: Chlorobiota bacterium; assembly: GCA_008363265.1. Taxonomy (GTDB): domain Bacteria; phylum Bacteroidota; class Ignavibacteria; order Ignavibacteriales; family Ignavibacteriaceae; genus UTCHB3. The sequence continues at coordinate 1,990 of RHKR01000215.1, read as the reverse complement.
AGAAATTCAAAAATGTCACCAACGGCATCACTTTCCGCAGGTGGATCCGTCACGCGAACCCCCTCCTTTCTTCACTAATTTCCGACAGGATCGGCGAAGACTGGATACTCCACAACGACAAGATCCGCGATATCGAAAAATTCGTGGACGACACCGAGTTCCTGAACGACTGGAGTCATGTGAAGTGGTTCAACAAGCAGCTTCTTGCCAAATTTATCAAGAGCGAGTACGGGATAACGGTCTCAACCGATTCTATATTCGATGTCCACATCAAGAGATTCCACGAGTACAAGCGCCAGCTCCTGAATGTGCTTCATGTAATCACCCTCTACAACCGGATCAAGGAGAACCCCCGTTACGACGCGGTTCCACGAACCGTCATCTTCGCCGGAAAGGCCGCTCCCGCATATCATATGGCCAAGCTTGTGATAAAGCTTATCCACTCGGTTGCCGATGTGGTTAATAACGATCCTGCAGTCGGCGACAAGCTGAAAGTGGTGTTCATCGCGAATTACGGTGTTTCACTCGCGGAGAGGATAATCCCCGCCGCTGACCTCTCAGAGCAGATATCCACGGCGGGTCTCGAGGCTTCCGGTACGGGTAACATGAAGTTTGCCCTCAACGGTGCCCTTACAATCGGCACCATGGACGGCGCCAACATTGAGATCCGTGAGGAAGTGGGTGACGACAACATCTTTATTTTCGGTCTTCTCGCTGATGAAGTGCTGGCACTCAGAGCTTCCGGCTACAATCCGAAGGATTATTACGACAGAAATCCCGAACTCCGCCGCGTGATAAACATGATCGCCGGAAACTTCTTTTCACCGGCCGAGCCGGGTCTCTTCCAGCCGATCATCGATTCGCTGATGGGCTCCGACTTCTACATGCTCATGGCCGACTATGAAGACTTCTGCCGCGTTCAGCAGGAGGTTTCAAACACCTATCGCGACCGCGAAAAGTGGACGAAAATGTCGCTCCTTAACACCGCCCGCATCGCCAAATTCTCCAGCGACCGCGCCATCTCAGACTACGCGAAGAACATCTGGGGGATCAAGCCGGTGAAGGTGAAAGTGAAATAAAATGTTAGATGTTAAATGTTAAATGTTATTAGCCGCGTCGAAGTGATCCGTCTGCGGCGAAGTGAATGTCAAATATGCTTTTGGAAAGTTCTTGCAGAGTGTCCGAATTAGTACAAGAAAATAACATCTAACATTTAACTCCGCCGCAGGCGGATCACATTTTAAAGTGTTGTTTAAGTACATTCATAGTGATCGTTTTCCTGGCCTGGAAGAAGCCGGGGGTTTCATCGTCATACGGTTTGCGGATGCGGGTGGCGAAGTAGATCACATTATCCTTTAATGTGATGTAGCCGACCCACCAGCCGGTGTCATCCTGGCCGAAGGTTCTGTTCCAGCCGGTTTTTGCACGGAGGGTGCGGGTGGAGTCCTCAGTTTCGATCATGATGTTTTTCACGATCGAGAAGGTCCTTTTCGAGAAGGGGAGTTTCTCCTCATCCAGGTTACGGAGGAAGTTTACCTGCTGCACGGGTGAGATTTTGTGCGAATTATCGATCCAAAATGAATCGACATGCGCGCCGATAACTTTGTTACCATACTCACACTTATCGAGATACCGGAGATATTTTTCGCGACCGACCTTTGGAGCAAGTTTTGCATAGACCCATAATGCCGAGTATTTGAATGCCCGGCGGAGGTCGAGATCCTGATTCCAGTCGTCAATCCATCTTTTTACTCCATCCCATTTTACAGTTTCATTTTCATCTTTCAGAATTCCTTCTTCAATGAACACCAGGGAATTGAATATTTTCGAAGTCGAAGCGGGCGACAATTCCAGATCCGCGTCAAGTGAGTCGCTAAATATCCATTTATTGGCCTTCTTATCGAAGATGGTTATGCTCCCCTTGTAGCCTGCTTCGTCAAAAAACTTTTGGAGATCCTGCTGCGCCATTACGGGAAGTGTCGTCAGAATT
>RHKR01000214.1 GCA_008363265.1 Chlorobiota bacterium | reverse complement strand
GGAAAAAAGGAGATTTCCACAAAATTGAGGGTGGCAGGATCACACAACTCTCAAGTGGACTTGATATTTTTGATGAAATCAACAATTTTTATGACGCGCTCAGGCTCTCTGACGGTACAATAGCCATTGCCACGATCAGAAAAGGAATGGTGATCTGCTCAGAGGATGGCACTCTTCTTCGGGTTCTGGATGAATCTAAAGGTTACGGAAATAACACGGTATATTCATTGTATGAGGACAACCGGAAGAACTTGTGGGCCACACTGGAAAACGGTCTCTCAAGGATCAATATATCCGATCCGATTTCCATCTTCGATAAAAGGGTTTCATTACCGGGATCGATCGGTGATGTTGCATTTTCCGGTGACAGGTTCTTTGTTGTCACAAATTTTGGAGTTTACAGCAGCCAACTCACGAATAATGCGGAAAAATCGGTTTTTTCACGCTATCCCGGTGAGATCGGTGACGGCTGGAGAATAAAAAAAACCGGAAACGACCTCTACGCTGCTGCTGCGAACGGTTTGTTCATCCTCCGCAACAATTCAGCGATCCGTCTTGACGATGCTTATTCGATCGACTTTCTCATTCCCGGGGAGGCACCGGATGTGGTCCTCCTTTCAACCATCAGTGGTCTTAAGGTATTAAAGACGGACGGAAGCAGATCGAAGGTACTCACTTCGTTCATGGTAAAAGGTGTTGAAAGCGAACTTCGAAGTGTGGTTCAAAGGAAAAAAGGGGAGTTCTGGATTAACACTTCCACCGGAAATCTTATAAGGTTGAAGTTCACAAAAGGTTTTGACAGCCAACCTGAAGTGGTAACCTATACTGAAAAAGATCAGAAGATCGGCCACCAGCCGCAGATCATCGTGCTGAACGGTGAAGTGCTGGCTGCAACAGGTAAAGGGCTCCATTTCTTTGACGATAAGGCGAACCGGTTCGTGACACTCGCGTCGAAAGGCTTCATTGAAAGTACTGATCCCCTTTCACATCCCCTGATCACAGGATTCCGGCTGGGCATGCTGATCGTCTATTATGAAGGCAATCTCTACACTGTAAGTGTGGATATACCGGCGGGATCGTGCAGTTTCAACAGGTTCGGGCGGGTGAGATCCTCTTCAGTTTATAGATTGGTATACGACGATATTAATGCGCCGGGACAACTCTGGATGGCAACCAGCAGCGGACTGTTCAGATATGCACTCACCGGTGGACACAGTGATCAAAAAAACAACACTGTGATAAGAAGTGTAACCGTTACAGATTCACTCTATTATTTTGGCGTCACATTAAAAGGAGAAGAGATCGCGATTGAGCCGGATAATACCGTAACGATCACTTACTCAACTCTCGGGATCACGGATGAAGCAAATGTCCTTTTCCAAACCTGGATGGAGGGTATAGATACGTCGTGGCAACCCCTCACGAAAAACAGTTTCCGGGAATTCGCTAAACTTGGTCCGGGGAACTACACCTTCAGGGTCAGGGCCATGCTGCATACGGGGGAAATCGCGGAAGAAGCTTCAATTTCTATCGATGTGGCAAGTTATTGGTACGCAAATATTTACGCCTATGTGATATATATCTTGATCTTCTCCGGTGGATTTTTACTTTTCAACAGGACAAGAACTGTGAAACTCCGAAAAGAACGTGTCCGGCTGGAAACCGCGGTAAATGAGCGTACGAAAGAATTGAAGGAAGCGATCGATGAGATCAACAGCCGCAATGCACTTCTGAAAGAGACCAACTCGAAACTTGAGAAACTTGACAAGGAAAAGAGTGAATATCTCGGGATAGTTGCTCACGATCTGAAAAGCCCTATCCTTGGTATAATGGGATTTGCGGAGATTATTTCGGACGATATATCCGATCTGGAAAACGAAGATGTTAAACGTTTCGCTCAAAACATAGTTGCCAGCAGCGGGAAGATGGTAGAAACAATTAACCGGTTGCTCGATGTTAACATGATTGAAGAAGGGAAGATCGAACTTCGCATCGAAGAGTTTGACCTTGTTGATCTGATGAGTGACACTGTCTCACTGATAATCCCCAACGCGCGAAAAAAGAATATAACCATTAATTTCCGGAGTGACCGGGAAAGCTTGCCGCTTGAAAGTGACAGGAGCCTTTGCGGGCAGATTTTCGATAATATCCTTTCAAATGCCTTAAAATATTCATACCCCGGGACCGAAGTGAAGGTCAGGGTGAAACTTGGTGGCAGTATGGCCATTGTCGAGATCGAAGACAAAGGCCAGGGGATCGCCCAGCATGAAATTCCTCTTCTTTTCGAAAAGTTCAGACGGCTGAGCAGCAAACCCACCGCTGGGGAATCATCTTCAGGATTGGGTTTGGCGATCGTCAAAAGCCTGACAGAGCTGCTTGAGGGAGAAATAAAGGTTAACAGTACACCCGGCCAAGGGTCAACTTTCATCGTGGAACTGCCCCTCAAGTTCGAAAAATCCGGGGATTGAGATGAAGACTTACTTTATCGACGGCAACAACCTGATGGGAAAACTCCCTTCAATGAAAAACAGGATGAAGACCGATAAAACGGGAGTGAGGGAAGAACTCGCCGTAAAACTGGACAGGGTTTTCCTCAGCACAAACAACAAGGTTGTCCTTTTTCTCGATGGTTTTCAGTCTGATATCATAAAGACAAACAAGATCAGGATCATCTATTCGGATTCCAAACCCGCCGATATTGTCATCAAAAATGAGATCGATATTTCAAAGAACCCGCGTAATATCGTGGTGGTTTCCTCGGATAATGAAGTCTACAACTATGGAAAAAAGTGTTCATGCGGGGCGATGAAAGCGGAGGATTTTATCACTAAATTTTTCAGGGCAGCAGAGGAAAAAGAAGAGACGGAGCGGATTCAGTCGCTCGAGCGTCAAAAAGATGAGTTCAAGAAAATTTTTGGAATCGAATAATGCATTTTACCTGTAAAATTATCATCCTGCTTCTGCTCACTGTTACTGTTCATGCGCAGGAACACTTTTCAGTTCACAAGTACCACAAAGAGATATACGGCACCGGATATCAGGCAGAGGCTGTGGATGAACCAGCGGAAATAATTCCCCTTCAGTTTGACAAGGCTGCTCAAACCGGGAAACTGGTGTTCGGTTTTCTCCCATACTGGGAGTATCCCGGAACTTTGGACAACATCCACTGGGATTTAATGACTCACGTGGCCGCCTTTGATTTTCAGGTGGATTCACTCGGCAACATTGCGAACCCGACGGGTTGGCCTTGGACGACCCTGATAAACAACGCACACACCAATGGCGTGAAAGTAATAATGACCGCAGTTAATTTCGATGCGTCGGAACTGCATTACCTCCTCACAAATTCCGCCGCCCGCCAGAACTTCTTTTCAAAGGTAAGCGCAAAGATAAATGCATATTCATTCGATGGTATCAACATCGATTTCGAGGGTTTGAACACCGCTGACCGTGGAAGTGTTGTGAACGGTTTCATGACAGATCTTACAAATTATGTCCACACCAATCACCCGGGGAAAGAGGTTTCATTTGCGGGTCCTGCAGTGAACTGGAGCGGCTGGAACCTGACCGGTCTTGCCGCCTCGTGCGACTATATTTTCATCATGGGATACGACTTCGCCGGATCCTGGAGCACTGTAACCGCCCCTCCTGCCCCGCTAACAGGAGGCAGCTACAACATAACCAACACCGTTACTTCTCAGTATAACGGGTGCCCTCCTGAAAAACTGATACTCGGTGTCCCCTACTACGGAGCAGAATGGAAGACTCCCACAAACCAACCCGGGGCAACTGTCACGGATTTCCTGTCAAGCCCCCGTTTTTACGCGGCAATGGATCAGCAGCAGTACTACGGATTGCAGTGGCATGCCTCATCGCAGACCACATATTACATAATTCCGGTTTACAGCTACTTCAATCAGGTCTGGTTCGATGACCCCAGGGCTACTGCACTTAAATTCGCCCTCGCGAAGCAGTATAACCTGAAAGGAGTGGGAATGTGGGCACTTAATTACGACCGCACGCGGCCGGAACTCTGGAATGAAATTTCGAAGTATCTTAACCCCTCTTCAGTGGATGACCCGGTCACACATCCCTCGACATTCAGCATCGGGGCCTATCCCAATCCGTTCAACCCGGCCACAACAATCCAGTTCACCCTTCCTGAACGGGGTAATGTAAGGCTTTCAGTTTATGATATGACGGGGCGTGCTGTTAACGAAAAGGTGTTTGTGGATCTTATGGCCGGAGTTCACCAGGAACAACTGGATATGGCAAACATGGCTTCGGGTTCTTATATCGTGAAGATAGATCTGTTTACTGCCGCAGGGATCAGGTCAGAAAGTCTGAAAGTTCAGCTTTTGAAGTAGGTTTTATCCGGGGTGACCTTGCTGTTACCGGACCGCAAGATCACCCGGAACTGAGCTAATTGGCTCTTAATAACTCATCATATTTGGCAAGACGGGGAGGATCTACAGCCTTCAGTATCTTGAAGATCGACTTTTCAGGATAGTCTCTCAGATACTCGATTATCTCTCCACCCTTGGCATCGAAGAAGACCCTCAGATAAACACTCCTTATATCTATTTTCGATCTCATACCGTCGAGAACCTTGATCATCTTGACTATCAGTTCCTGGCCCTTGGCTTTATTCTTGGCAAAGATGTCGATACCCCGGTGATACTCGGAAGTTGCATCCCTGAACGCCCGGTATTTGTCATCCATAATGTTCTGGATCAGGTCTGACTTGTTGTAGCTTGAACCGGATTCCCATCCTGTGGCTCTTTTTCCCGCGGCGAGATTAACAACATCGAAAGCTTTCTGAAAAAACGGGGTACCTGATCCCTTCTCCCATGAATCATTCTCCAGTCCGATGATCACGTATGCATAGTAATCCAGGAATGATGTGAGGCTGTTGAAAAAATTGGGATCAAAGTAGATACTTTGATTTTTTTCGTATACGAATGTCCAACCCGGATCGTTCACCAGGAGCATGGGAGAGAATTTGTCACTCTCGTAAACCCGTCTCATACTTGTTACCACAACCTGAGCTGTGTAATTCGATTCCTCGACTCCGGAGTTGAAGAATATATTGAAGCTGCACTTGATTTTCTCATACTCCCAAGGAGCACCCGTAAACTTGGTACTGTTCAAATAGGTTTGAACTATCGGTGCAAAATCGGCAAGCAACTCACGGTACTTTATCGAGAGCTTCTCCGTATTTATCTGCACGCTCGCGTCAAGTTCCTGACTG
>RHKR01000213.1 GCA_008363265.1 Chlorobiota bacterium | reverse complement strand
ATGCCTTGTAGACAGCGTAGCCTGAAACCGGAATTACGAGAAGCGCGAGCAGGTCGTGGATTATCCCGCCCACGTTACTGATAGCCAGCGCGGTGAGGATCACAGGACGAAGGGTGCACTCGATGAGACACAGGGTTGATACTGTTATGCCTGTTTTGTCGATTCCATGCAGCTTGTTGTGCTCGAGCTTGTCAAATTTCAATTGCGTATCCGGATTTTTAGTTTTTTGATCTTCAAATATACAGGTTCGAAATAATATTTGCAACAATGTTGCAAAAATAATTTTCATGCCGTACATTTGCAGTTATATTTTATAAATTTAGATTAAAACATGACACGCCCCGAAGAACTGTTAAAGAGCCATGGTGTCAGGATAACCGTTATCCGGAAAGAGATCGTTGCCGCCGTTCTTGAAAGCGGAAGTGCTATCTCTTGCAGGGAGATCAAGGAGCGATTGAGTGAGAACCACGACCGTGTGACCGTTTACCGTACGCTTAACACGTTTGTGGAGGAAGGTATCATGCATATCATCCCTTCGCCCGATGGGATCGCCCGTTACGCCTTGTGTTCCTCCGGCAGTTGTGAAACCCACCATCATGAAGACCGCCACATCCACTTCCTCTGCAGGAAGTGCGGCCGGACATTCTGCCTCAATTATCACGAAGAACCCAGGATCGACATCCCGAAAGGTTACAATGTCGACAGTTTTGAGATATCCGCTTCCGGAATTTGCGCAGAGTGTGCATAGCCCCGGCTATAATTCTCATTGCACAACAGAAAAGATTTATTATTTTCACTATTGGAAGCGGTAAAATTTTCAGGGATGAGCCATTGCCCTTTTTACCGGTTCAGCGACCAAAAACAGCACAACGGAAACTATAAATGTTGTTTTAAGCGGAAACGGCCAAGCCGAGTGAGGAAATGATGAAAAAGCAGCAAAACCAGATCCTGATCACTCTTCTGGGAGTGATAATTCTTCTTCTGATCGTAGTGATAATAATATTTGCCACCCAGAAGGGTAAACAAGCCGGCCCGCAGGTTGCAACTACTGATACAACCGCTGTTAACCAGGGTACGGGTGAAACTTCAAGGGAGCCCGTTTACAGGGAACCCGATTCAGTCAGAGTAACCGACCAGATAAAACTCAGTGCTGTTCAGAGTTTTTTTGAGAAGTACAGTTACGCCAATAAAGCTGAGAACACGGAAGAATTGGTTGACTTGTACGTTTATCCCGCGGTGTATCAGAGTAAAATTTACGACAGGGATAAAATGAGAAGAACCGTTTCAGGTTTCTTTGACAACACAGAGGCGGTAGAGCACTATTTCACTGATATCACTGCATACGAATTCCGGAATGGTGAGATATCAGCGTACGCGAATGAGTACCACACAACTTATGATCTGAAATACGGCAAAGAGACCAAATACAAAGTATACAAGAGTTTTCACCTGGTACAGACGGGTTCGGGATACAAGTGCAGCGAACAGCACTCAATCAACCGGACCAAGGTTTATTGATCCTGATCAGTTTTTGAGTAAGGTGCTGATAAGGAATATCAGTCCGATTATCACACCGATCAGAATAACGATCAGAAAGCCGTACATGACACCTCCGCCGCTTTCCTCTTCCTCTTCCTCCCCTTCCATCACCGTAGGGGATGCCCCGTTGGTCACAGGCGGGCGATACTCGTAAGAAGGATTGGTCACAGGTGCGTCGCCGAACTCTTCGAGGTCGTGGGTGTTCACAAACTCTTCATCCCTGATTGCTTTGATCATTTCGGCCACCGAGTTGAACCGCTTTGACTTCTCTTTCTGTGTGGCTTTTCTCACGATATCCACGAGGTGGTCGGGGATATGGGGATAGTAGTCGCGTGGGTCGGGCATGGGTGATTCGGTGATGACGCGTATCTTGTCGAGGATCGAGTCGGTCCGTTTGAAATTGAACGGAAGCCTGCCTGCCAGCATTTCATAAAGCGTAATACCGAGACTGTAGACGTCACTCCGCTGATCCACATCCTTTCCTGTCATCTGTTCGGGACTCATATACTCTATTGTTCCGAGCATCGTGCCTGTGGCCGTGTGGCTTTCCTCGCCGAGAACCTTGGCGATGCCGAAATCGGTGACTTTGGCAACCCTGTCCGGAGTAACGAGTATGTTGGCGGGTTTTATATCGCGGTGGATCACCGGATTGGGGAGATTATGAGCGTGATCGATGGCTGATGCGATCTGAAAAAAGATAGGGAGTGCGTTATCGTGCACAATGGGCCCGACTTCACGGCCGATCACCTTTGAGAGGGGTTTACCTTCAACATACTCCATAATGATACAGAGTTGATCGCCGTCGGTGATATAATCGTAGACCTTCACAATATTGGGATGATTCAACCTGCCGGAGGTGGAGGCCTCTTCTTCGAACCTTCTCTTGTATTGCGGGTCGAAAGCGAATTGTTCATACAAAATTTTCATGGCACGGATCTCACCTGAGATGCGGTGTCTGACCTTCATCACCTTGGCCATACCACCCGCCCCGATCCGTTCCAGAACTTCGTAAGATTGTATCATTTGGGTCATATTTGTTCCCGTTCTTCCATCGAAGTAAAATTCCTAATTCAAACGTAAATATATGGAAATTTGTAAAAATTGTTTACGTTTGCGCATTATCAATTTTGAGTTGTTTATCCGGGAGGACGGAAGCATGAAAAGATCGTTCTATATAGTTTATACACTTGTTTTTCTTTGGGCTCAATCAGCAATTCACGCCCAGGATTCACTCTTTTTTATTCAGGTACCGGGGCAACGATATGTTTACAGAGTCGATAATAGCCAGACCCAGTACCTGGACACTTTACAAGCCACACACACTATCGCTCTGGGGGAAGTAACACCACATCAGGTCTGGCACGGGAAACAATACTATTTCAATCCCATTTTTAACGCGCCACTGGCTTACCAAGCCGGTAAAGTGTACTATTTGAAGGATACTACAGAGAACCTTTTCCTCGATTTTACCCTGCCCTCCGGCAGTTCTTACCCGGGACATATTCCGGGTACGATCAGCCCAACCACTATGACAATAACTGCAACTCAGAATGGATACGAAGTTACCGGTTGGCCTTACACATTTTATTTTGAGCGGACTTTAGGGATAAAGAAGATCGTTAAAAAATACTCTTACCTCCCCCCGGGCCCAATTTGGATAACTATCGAGACCACAGTAAAAGAGTTGAAGTATCAAAAACCCGACGGTAGCATATTTCTTTATCAGACACCGGTTGGCACTTCATTTTCCCCGCAAATGGATGATTCGGTATTCACACCTTCTTTATACACCAAGATGGTGGCGCGTCATTCATACACGGGACTGTATCCGTATGCACTCGATTTTTGGGACAGCGTAAAAGCTTATGTCCTCTATGTCCGGCCCGACCGTGATACTATTGTGGCTTCTTTCCTCCTCAACCGGAGGATGGTTGAAACATTCGAGGCAACAATTCCATTGGCTGAGCGACTGTTGAAGGACGGCTACGGGGTCAGAATTTATTTCACGATGACCGATCGAGGCGTGGGACCTAATGTTTTCCGGCGACCTGCATCTGGATATTACACAATTAAACATTTCGGTGAAGCCACTGATTTTTACTCAACAGTGCCTGATTTCAAGAATTACTACAACAAATATTTTATTTCTGCCGATGATTCTGATACCATATTTGTGGGCGAGGTCCAACATGAATTCAGGGGTGACACCCTCATTGGATCAGGGGTTTATAAACGGGAGAACCTTTTCGGCAACGATTATTATTTCACCCTGGGGGCTGACAGCCTTTCAGCCACCTTCTATTGGAATGATCAGGGAGTACTTAGACCCTTCGCGTGGGATACCCTTCGCTTCTGTGTTGAGGAACCACGCATGTTCCACTACTTTGGTTCGGGTGAAAAAATGAAGTATTTGGGAGAGCATTCTGATACCATGGCAGGAATTCACAGCACGGTTTACCACTTCAAAGGCGGACTCTTTGGTAATGAAGAATTGATCTACAAAGCCGGGACAGGTCCATTGCAAATTGTCAGGAATGAACCGGCCGTCATAGGCATCTGGGAAAAGTATATGTACCGGCTCACCCGGGTGAGCAATAACGGTGTGGTCACCGGGATTCATTCACATCCGGAAGATCTAAGCGGGGGTGAACTGCCCACCTCACTCATGATCAGCGACAACTATCCTAATCCGTTCAATCCTTCAACAACCGTAAAGATTTCGGTGAGTGAAAGCGCGGTAGTAACTTTCACCCTTTTCAACAGCAATGGTGAAAGAGTGTCGACTTTTACCAGAGAATATCCCTCGGCAGGTGAGTACCATCAGCAGATAGATATGAGCGGCTACCCATCGGGGGCATGGTTCATGACCGTTACTGATCAGACCGGCAACCGAGTGAAACTGCTGAAACTGATGTATTTGAAGTAGTGGCGGAAGGCCGGCACTTCAGGAATGAAGGGAATGGCTCAATTTGTTAAATTTGTAGATTAATTTTATAATATTTAACGAAAAGAACCATGTCAGAAGTACCTGAGAATGTAAACGGCACAGAAACTGCCGCGCCAAGAGATTTTATTAGACAGATAATTGATGAGGACCTTCGTACCGGCAAGAACGGAACGAAAGTCCTCACCAGATTCCCCCCGGAGCCGAACGGCTACCTCCACATCGGACACGCTAAATCGATATGCCTCAACTTCGGCATTGGCCTGGAGTACAACGGCCACACCAACCTCCGCTTCGATGATACCAATCCGAGCAAGGAAGACACCGAGTATGTCGACTCGATCATGGAAGATGTGAAGTGGCTGGGATTCGACTGGGGTGACGGCCTCTTCTACGCATCCGATTACTTCGAAAAGCTCTACGATTTTGCCGAACAACTGATCCTGAAAGGAAAAGCCTTTGTTTGCGAGCTCACACCGGAAGAGATGAGGCAATACCGCGGCACTCTGACAGAACCCGGCAAGGAAAGCCCATGGCGAAACAGAAGCTTTGAGGAGAACCTCGATCTTTTCAGAAGAATGCGCGCGGGTGAATTCCCTGACGGCACCAAAACCCTCAGGGCCAAGATCGACATGACCTCGGGCAACATCAACATGCGTGACCCCGTTATTTACAGGATAATGCGCGCCCATCACCACAGAACGGGTGACAACTGGTGCATCTACCCGATGTACGACTATGCCCATGCTCTTTCCGACATGCTCGAGGGAATAACCCATTCCATCT
>RHKR01000212.1 GCA_008363265.1 Chlorobiota bacterium | reverse complement strand
GCGCTGGTCACCGTGGACATATGATCACCATGGTTAAAGACCCATTGAACCGGTGAATCGATCAATGCCACAAAATCGTGCGGAAGAGTGTAATTCTGAATCCTGAGATGAAATGATGTGATCGATGAATACTCCATCTCATAGCCCTCCAGTTCAGGAATAACACCTTCAAGTCCCCTGACTTTCTTAACCGCATGAGCAGGCATTGCCATGATCAATCCATCAGGCCTTTCGATCCTGCATCCCCTTGTTTCAACCGCAATTACCTTCCCGGCTGTAATTTCGATGGCTTCAATTGGTTCACTGAATCTGACCTCACCTCCCATTTCTTCAATGAATTTAACCCCATTTTCCACGAAAAGTGTACTCAGATCAGTACCCGGCACCACGATCCTGGAATTTTCCTTTCCCTCCAAAAAGATCACTTTCAGAATCCGGGCAAAAACACCGGCAGATGCTTTTTCCGCGGATGAATTCATCGCCCCGGTACATAAAATGTCCCAGATCCCCGAAAATAACTCACCTGTCTGTCCCTCTGAACGGAGCCATTCAGCTACCGTCTTATCCATCAGTTTATCCGGATTCAAAAAACGGAGTTTGATAATAAAGAGGATGGCGCTCAACTTCTGAGCGATGGAGAGATGGTCAAAACCGGTTAGTGCCTGCAACAGATCAAGAGGATAAGGCAGCGAGCCGGAACGCAATAAAAACCTCTTTTGATCCCTGTTAACCATGTTCACTTCCATTCTCTCCTGTGTTTTCAGGAGCTGGTAGGTACCTGTGGTTTTCAGATATTTGAATGTTTCATGGTAGCATCCAAGGAGTATGTGCTGTCCATTATCGAGATAGTGTTTTTTTTCGGGGAAAGATGAAAAAGAATGAGGAAACGAGTATGCCCTGCCACCACCTTTTCCGGAGGATTCGAGAAGAATAATTTTTCTTCCTGCTGCGGCAAGTTGGACAGCAGCAGCCAAACCGGCAAGACCTGCACCGGCAACAACAATAGTTCCGCGACTCATCCGTAAACGAGGCGGTATTTAGCCCAGACTCCGAGTGAAATTCCGACTTTCTCCACTTTCGAGATGTTTACGTCTCTGTGGTAGATATCGTAATTTTCACGGATAATGTTTTTAAGGATCCTGAAATAGATGTGCTGCATTGCCCTGGCGGCGAACATGTTACCCTTGTCTTCTTTGTTGAGGGCGGCAGTGGCCTTGTTGAAATATTCGACCGCTCTTGTAACCTGAAACTCCATGAGTTTAATGAATCGTTCATTGTACACCGAATTCATCAGATCATGTTCGGTGTATCCAAAGTTTTTCAGATCATCAAGCGGAAGATAGATTCTGTCTTTCTCGGCATCTTTCTTGATATCGCGGAGAATGTTCGTAAGCTGCAGGGCTATTCCGAGATTTTCAGCAAATTCGATCGCGCTTTTGTGCTTGTAACCGAATATCTCAATGCACATCAACCCGACAGTTGATGCAACCCTGTAACAGTAAAGTCTCAACTGTTCAAAGGTCTGGTATCTTCTGATCGTCAGATCCATTTCCATCCCCTTGATAAGTTCAAAGAATGGATCTACAGGAATGTTGAACTGTTTGATCGTACCGGCAACGCGGTTAAGGAGTGAGTAATGGGAATCGTCATTGAAAGCGAGTTCGAGCTCTTTTCTCCAATTGGTAAGAACGTGCTGTGGTCATCGCGTCCCGCTGAGGAGCAGGTAGCAGATTAAAAGCATAGTAAAAACTGCTTTTACTTTTCTTTGATATCTCTTTTGCCTGTTCTAACGACATTAGAATATTGATTTGATGAATAAATTAAAATAATCGTATTTACTTAATCTCGGGCGCTGAAGATAACTGGAATAGCCCGATTTCGCGATTTTCTTTGCTATCGCCAGACCGCCTTCGCACGTGGCAGCGATCTGTACTCTTAATCTGCCTTCAAGCAGATCAATCAGCGGAAGTCCTTCTTTCATGAGCGCAACCGATCTGTCGACCTGGAACTTCAGCAGTTCTTCCAACCGGTCATTCCGGTTGGTCTCAATCATCAGAGACTCATCAAGCCCAAAAGATAAAATTTCCTTTATCGGAATATATAATCTGTCGCGCAAAAAATCAATCTTTAAGTCCTGATAAAAGTTAATTAACTGAAGCGAAGTGCATATTTTATCAGAAAAGTCTCTTCTTTCCCTGTCATAATAACCGTGAAGTTGAAGTATCAGCCTGCCGACGGGATTTGCCGACCTGCTGCAATAGCCGAGGATATCATCAAAATCGTCGTATCTTTTCACAGTTATGTCCTGACGGAAAGCTGAAACAAGGTCGAGAAAAAGTTGTGGGTCGAGATTTCGCTGCCGGATTGTAGTGTGGAGAGCAATATCAAGGGAATCGATATACCTGGACTTTAAGGTTTCCTCAAATCTGAGCTGGAAAGCATCCAGTAGCCTTAGCCGTTCTTCGGGATGTGTGTCGCCCTCATCAGCGATATCGTCGGCTGTCCGGGCGAACCAGTAAATTATCGCCACATCTTTTCGTAGTCTACGCGGAACGAAAAGCGAGACCACGGGAAAATTCTCATAGTGCTCGCCGGCGAGCTTTAAAGCTGTTTTGTATCCATCAACCGGATCGATCATAGGGCAATCAAAATAGAAAACGGTTCATTCCACTCCATCCAGAAGAGGAAAGAACCGTTCCGCTCAAATGAGTTACAAAGTTCTTATTTGGTGTCAGCTCTAGTCACAAATTCTTCAACCTCGGTCTTGAGGTTCTCCTCGATCACTCTCAACATATCCTTAATTATGAAGAGGTGCTGGTCATTCATTCCATCTCTGAAAAAGACATCAATATTATGACCGGCTACGTGGATACAGAATTTATTCTTGCCCGCCAGAATACTCTCCAAAAGTTCCTTCTCATAGAGCAGTTTCAAAAGATACTCAGCGTTTTCCTTCACGTTATGCGCGTAATTGAAAGCTTTCTTTATCTTGTCGGCGTCTACCTGTTCGCTCTGAATTTTGGCCAGTTTTTCAGCGGCATTATTGAAATCAAACATCTGTCCGGTCAGATGCTGGTTTTTTCCATATGCGGATTCCATTTCGGATCCTCCTGATAATGTTTAGTTTACTGATCTCGATAGCTTTAAGGGTACCTGTTGGAGCATCTACAAATTATTTTATACTCACTGTTATAACCTAACAACTATTGATGACATAATCAAGCATTTCGTAAAAAAAAACAAAAAAAAAGCTGAAGAATCTTCAGCTTTTTGTGGTGCCCGAGACAGGAATCGAACCTGCATGCCGTAACCGGCACTAGAACCTGAATCTAGCGCGTCTACCAATTTCGCCACCCGGGCAGGAAATATTTAGCTTACAAATTTACATATTTTTCACTGAATAACAAGCAGTTTCTACCATTCACTGCTCGAAGTATCCACTTTTTTGTCTCCCCCTCCACCGACATGAGCTTTTTCGCAGACCGGGATCGCGGAGGCTTCACTCGCCAGAACGTAGTCGTTCACGACGGGACAACCTGGACCGGCCTTCTGCAGGAACCCCGGACCACCGGAGGCACAGAAGTCAATTTTCATCAGGTTCGGCGCCGAAACGGGAAATTCCTCACTCGGAAATTTCTTTGTCCTGTAAACATTTGCCATGAAGTCACCCCATATGGGCAGCGCGGCCGTACCGCCATAACCTCCCGGATACTTGATCCGGGCATCGTCGAATCCGATCCACACGATTGCCACTATCCTAGGGGTGAAGCCTGCAAACCAGGCATCGGTGAAGTTCTGAGTGGTACCGGTCTTCCCTGCAGCCGGACGGTCAAATTTCGCCTTCAGCGATGCGGCTGTACCTGATTTTACCACATCTTCCAGCATGCTGATCATCATCACTGAAGTTTCTTCCGAAATTGCCCGCCATTTGGAAGGTGTAAACGGCACCATTTCAGCACCGTCTCGGTCTTTGATCTTTTTAAACCAGTTAGGGGCAACATAAATACCTTTGTTCGGGAATACCGAAAATGCACCTGCAAGTTCCAACGGAATTACCTCGGACGATCCCAGAGCGATAGTGGCATCATCGGCCAGTTTTGTCCGCAATCCCATTTTTTCAGCAACCTGACGGATCTCGGGTATCTGAACCACACCATCAGTGATCATTCTGACTGCCATAATATTGACCGACTTGGCCAAACCTGTTCTGATCGGGAACACTCCCCCGCTCGAGCCGTCGGCATTCTTGGGAGAATAACCTCCCTTGAGTGGTTCGTTGGAAACTCTGAACTGGGGATAAACATTTTGTTTCTCGATCGCTGAAGCATAAACGATCGCCTTGTAAGTTGATCCCGGCTGTCGCCTGATCTGAGTTACATGATTCAGTCCAAAACCGCGTGTTGTGTCAGTACCGCCCACCATCGCCAAAATATGCCCTGTACCCACTTCAAGGGCGACAAAAGCCGCCTGCACCCGTGTGGCCTGGTATTTAACGGAATCAACAAAACGCTTGTTTTTCTTTAACTCTTTGTAATAAGCTTCTTTTTCCTCTTTCGTGACGAGTATCTGATATTCCTCGTCATTCTTAATCGCTTTATCAAGAATATTGTCGAGCAGTTTTTGTCTGCCTCCCCAACTCCAGTAACCATCGAAACCCCTCTGCAACCTGGCTACATTATTAAGAACAGCTTTATTGGCAATATTCTGCATTTCAAGATCGAGTGTGGTGTATATGTTCAGACCCGATGTAAGAACATCAACACCCGATACCTTTTCTCCCTGGATCATTTCATTTTTAACGTATTCAAGGAAGTAAGGAGCTTTGTTTACGATAACATCCCTTCTCTCACGCTTCAATTCGATCTTCATGGATGAATAACGATTGAACTCCTCCTCTGTCAGAAATCCATCCTCCATCATACTGCGGAGAACGAGGTTTCGTCTTTCGAGTGACCTTTCAGGGTAACGGATCGGATCAAAGTAAGTGGGAGATTTAAGGAGTGCCACAAGAACAGCGGATTTCTCCGGAGTGAGTTCCCTGGCAGAGACGCCGAAAAAGTTCTTTGCCGCGCTCTCGATGCCGTATGAACGGCGCCCGAAATAGTTCAGGTTCAGATACATTGTCATGATCTCTGTCTTCGAAAAGGATCTCTCGATCTGAACAGCGGTGATCCACTCACGTATTTTACGCATCGCGAGATCTGATGAACTTTCATCTGAGTCTTTAAACTTGTAGAGGTTTCTGGCCAACTGTTGGGTGAGTGTGCTTGCTCCCTGCGGTTTTCCGAGAAAAATGGTTTTCACTGCTGCTTTTAGAATTCTGTCGACATCCACACCCCAGTGATCGAAGAATTTCTTGTCCTCGGTCGAAACAAGTGCTTCAACAAGGTTCCTGGGAAGATCTGAGTATTGTACTTCGACCCTGTTCTCCACATAGAAGTGGCCGAGCAATTCACCGTTTGTGTCAAACACTTTGCTCGCGAGATAGAACTTTGGATTTTCCAGCTCTTCGATCTCCGGCAGCCCCGCCTTAACCTTCATCCAAAATATGGCGAATACAAAAACCAGGAGGATGAAAACTCCCCCTGAGATCAGTAGATATTTTTGTTTTTTATTTTTCAGTAGTGGTGTGCTTTTCTTTTCTGCCATCAATTCAGATCCGTGATCTTAAAATCATTGTTTTCCAATACACCGTAGCATGGTTTGTCGAGCCATGATCCAAGGTTTGCGTAGAAACCATCTCCGCATTCAACAAATTTTCTTTTATGTGAGTGCCCAAATATAACAAAATCGAAGCCCTCTTTCATCTTTTGTTCAGCCGCCTCTACCAGTCCATCGATTTTACCGTAGTCCTTCTGACCGGTATAGTGCCTTGAACCCTTGCTCGTGGAACGGGCAATCCAAAGCCCGAGATCGGGGTGGATAAGACCGTAAAGAAACTGGACCGTCTTGTTCCTGAGTACGGCTTTCAGCACTCTGTAACCATGGTCATTCTTCACATATCCGTCGCCGTGCGCAGCGAAAAGACGCGAATTGCCGTTCTCAATAACTAAATGGTCCTCAATAAGATTCACGCCGAGTTCTTTCGAAAAGAAATCACGGTGAAAGAAATCATGGTTTCCGATCAGGTAATGAACCTCAACTCCCCGTGAGGTCAATTCGTACAGTGCTGTAAGTGTCCTGAAAAATCCGCGCTGGTAAACCTGCCTGAACTCGAACCAGTAATCAAAAAGATCACCGACAATTACGAGAGAAGAACCCGCGGGGATTGAAGCTAAAAAACCGACAAGCAGCGTCTCACGCATTTTGTCAGACTCTTCAGGGCCTGATCCCAGATGGAGATCCGAGATGAAATAAACTTTTTCGAAGTTTTTACTTACTTTATCAGCCTTCTTTATCATCCACTAACCTGAAAAGGAGGAAATTATCCGGATCAAGTTCCAGCCTGTCCGGTTTGAAATCCAGTTCAACCTCTATTACTTGGGTCTTCCTGTTCAATCTTGTTTTTTTCACCACGGTCTTACCGTTACCGGTATATCTTATATCAAGCAGAACATTATATACCCTGTTCTCGCTTTGCACCTGTTTGATCTCAACGGTTGAAATATATTTTCCGTTCTTTTCAGCAGTGGTATGCTCTCCCACTTTGATGGCAACAATTCCCTCCCCTGAGCCAACCCATTGATCAAAGAAATCTCTGAGGTCACGACCGGATGCCTTTTCAAAAATTTTAATCAGGTCTTCAGTTGACGCGTTACCGTACTTAAAAGTTTCGTAGTACTCTCGAATTGCTGTGAAGAACTTTTCGTCACCGGTTTTTTTTCCTTCCTGTCGAGTTCTTCCAGGTACAGCCATTCACAAAAAGTGGCAAATCCCTCGTTCAACCAAATATCACCCCATCCTTTCGGTGAAACCGAGTTTCCGAACCATTGGTGCGCGAGTTCATGAATAAAGATATTCTGCTGTGCAGGATAGTCATCTATGAGACGGCTCCCGAAACCAGAGACTGTCGGATACTCCATCGCCCCCGACTGCCAAAGAAATGCTGCCACGGAATATTTTTCACCCGGAAACGGGTATTCACCAAAATATTTTTCAAACACTTCAATAAAATGTTTGTGATCATCGAGTATCCTGTCAAATTTTGAACCCTGCCAGGGAAGCCCGAAAACATACAAGGGAAGCACTTTTCCTGATGTCGTGCTTTGATACTCTGACCGACCCACAACGTAACGGGAAGTGAAAAACGAGATCAGATATGTCGGCAACGGAATACCGGACCGCCAGTAGTATGTCCGCAGGCCCTCCGCCCCATTGGTGGAGACTGAATCGAGTAACCCAAGAGACACCGATGTAAGTGAAGAATCCGCTGTGATTGCAAAACTCACCAGAGCTTTATCGTCCGGAGTGTCGTTGCAGACAAGCCAGTCATTCGCGTTCTCGGGTTCATTCAGGGTATACACAACCTCGACCTTGTTGATCCTGCCAAAAAAGAAGTTTCTTTTTCTTGAGGGGTCACCCGAATACTCAACAACTATTTCAGTGGTATCCCCTTTCTTCAAGTCTGAATCGAACATCAATCGGTCGCTGACATGTGAAAATTCGATCTGTTTTTTACCCATTGTCAGGTTCCGGACCGTAAGATCGCTGGAAAGATCAAATTCCAAACGTTCGATATCCGATACCGGAGTGAGGGTTACCCTAACTTTATTATCAATTTTCTTCTTTACCGGATCTACGAACATCGAAATATCGTAGCGAAGCACATCGTAATTTCTGGTGGAATACCCGGTGCCAATGCGCTTGATATGGTATCCTTTCCAGGCGAAGTCCCCATGGTCCGTGGCATTCGGGCCATTTAACAGGGCGTTCCATCCAAAAAGAAAAGCGGCAATTGTTGAGAGTGAAAAAACTGTCAATATTTTCAAATTCTGATAATTCATGAGGCCAAATTTAACGAAACGTGAAGAATTATAGTTGAATCAATCTTATTGACCATTTTATCCATCAGCCATTGAACGTGGCTTTAACCTGTTTCACCGTGTAAAATCATCATTCACCGAAATTCCAAAAATTGGAGAAACGCTTCCCTTATGTTTACGTTCGAACTTTAACTGATTCCAACGGAGACACACATGATAACATTAACGTATATTTTAGTGAGCATTGTAGCCACCATGACTATAGGATTTACGATCCTTGCCGCGACACTGCGTTCACGAAATACCGTGAATGCACTTGATCCCGCAAATATGCAGACACTCATGTCATACACGGTAATTGACAATCACGGCGGATATCTGGATAATTACGACGATAACGAATCCTCTGATTACGAAAACGACCGGTTCGAAGAAGATTTCAATTACCACTCCCAACCGGTCTATCAGAATGATTATGCGCCCGGTTTCGCATATCAACTGACTGCAGTGAACCACTATCAGGTTAAGAAACCCGCCTACCTGCACTTCAGATAAATCAAATATTGGAATATTTAAAGGCTGCCGAAACCGGCAGCCTTTTTCTTTTTTAAAGCTTTTTCTGCTGCTACAACTTGAGCTTCTTGTTTGCTGCCGCCTTTTCCTTCGGCTATTTTGTCTTTATCTAAATAAACCCCAACCACAAACTGTTTATCATGGTCTGGACCTTCTTCATCCAAAACTCGGTAG
>RHKR01000211.1 GCA_008363265.1 Chlorobiota bacterium | reverse complement strand
CGGGGAAATATTCTTCGGCTATTAAGATGGTGGTAAACAGGTAGAACTCCGGTACTTCGGTACTACTGTACTTCAGTACTTCAGTACTTCGGTGCACAGGTTCTTATATAACACCGCGGTTCTGAAGTTCTGATGCGCCGCGGCGCACTGAGGTTCTTAATGCGCCGCGGCGGACCGAAGTTCTGACGTTCTTTTGTACTCTCCTGTTAAAATGATATTTTGCATGTTCAGTTTTTATCATTTTTTTAACAATCAGATAACAGGTATATGGCCGACACTTCAGATCTCCGCAATGGTTTGATAATTAGATTTAAGCATGATTTATACACAGTAACCGACTTCCTTCATGTTAAGCCCGGCAAGGGCGGCGCTTTTGTGCGCACAACCCTCAAAAGCCTCACAACGGGCAGGGTACTCGAAAACACCTTCAGATCGGGCGAAAGCCTCGATGTGGTGAAGGTTGAGAGAAGAAAATTCCAGTATCTCTACGCCGATGGCGAAACCCTCGTCTGCATGGACAATGAAACCTACGACCAGATAAACGTTCCCACCGTTTCTTTCGGTGATGGTGTCAGGTTCCTCAAGGAAGGGCTTGATGTCGACATGCTGATGGAAGGCGAGAAGATAATAAGTGTTGAAATACCTGTGCATGTTGCACTGAAAGTGGTTGAGACAGAACCCGGATTCAGGGGTGATACTGCAACCAACGCTCTAAAACCTGCGAAGCTGGAAACAGGAGCCACCGTAATGGTTCCTCTTTTCATCAACGAAGATGATCTCCTTAAGATAGACACCCGCACGGGTGATTACATGGAAAGAGTAAAATCTTAATTTACAAATCTAAAACAGGATTAAAATGGATATCAATCTCATCCGTCGTCTTGTAAAGCTGGTTGAAACAAGCGGTATCTCCGAACTCGAGATCGATGAAAACGACTCGAGGATTTACATTTCCAAATATGGAAGTGCTGCTCCGGGACCGGTTAACTACACAGTAGCCCAGATGCCACAGGCAGCCCCTGCCCCCGCGCCTCAGGCTGCAGCAGCTCCCGCGGCCCCGGCTGCAACAGTTGTTGAGCACGCCGAAAAACTTCACGAGATCAAATCTCCCATCGTCGGTACATTCTACCGTTCACCCGCTCCCGATGCTGATTCCTACGTAAAGGTTGGCGACAGGGTTGAACAGGGTTCGGTTCTCTGCATCGTCGAAGCGATGAAACTGATGAACGAGATCGAGTGCGACATCTCCGGCACGGTTGAAAAGATACTCGTGGACAACGGCAAACCCGTCGAGTACGGTCAGGTGCTCTTCCTTGTCAAGCCCGATTAACGGACGGAGAGGTAAGGTTTGTTCAAGAAAATTTTAATTGCCAACCGTGGTGAAATTGCCCTCAGAATTATCAGAGCGTGCAAGGAGCTGGGTATAAAAACCGTCGCCGTCTATTCGGAGGCCGACAGGAACTCGCTCCATGTAACATTCGCTGATGAAGCTGTGTGCATCGGTCCTGCAGAGAGCAGGAACAGCTATCTGAAGGTCCCCGTGATCATGTCGGCCGCGGCCATCACAGGTGCTGACGCGATCCACCCCGGATACGGATTTCTGGCTGAAAACGCCGGTTTCTCAGAGATCTGCGCTGAATCGGGTATTAAGTTCATCGGGCCGACCGCTGAAATGATCAGAACCATGGGCGACAAGGCGGTTGCAAAAGACACAATGAAAAAGAACAACGTCCCCGTCATCCCGGGTAGCGACGGCATAGTTGACGACATCAACGAAGCCAAAGAGCTTGCCAAAGGGATCGGGTTCCCCGTGATCATCAAGGCCTCCGCCGGTGGTGGCGGCAAGGGAATGCGCGTTGTAAGGGAAGAATCAGAGTTTGAACTGGCGTTTCAAACTGCCAGGGCTGAAGCAGATGCCGCTTTCGGCAACGGTGACGTCTATATCGAAAAGCTCGTTCTTAACCCAAGACACGTCGAGATCCAGGTGATCGGCGACCAGCACGGTAACCACTACCACTTCGGCGAGAGGGACTGTTCGGTTCAGAGAAGGCACCAGAAACTTGTTGAAGAGTCACCTTCACCCGCACTTGACCAGGAACTTCGCGACAGAATGGGCGCGGCGGCGGTGCTCGCGGCAAAGTCAATAAATTATGAAAGCGTCGGCACGATTGAGTTCCTCCTCGATAAAGACAAAAATTTCTATTTCATGGAGATGAACACCCGTATTCAGGTTGAGCACCCCGTTACTGAAATGGTTTACGAGACCGATCTGATAAAGCAGCAGATCCGTGCTGCGGCGGGCGAAGTGATCGAGGCCCCGAACAACCGCCCGAAAGGACACGCTTTCGAGTTCAGAATTAATGCCGAAGACCCTGACAACAACTTCAGGCCGTCTCCCGGCAGAATAGAGTCACTCAACTTCCCCGGCGGACTGGGTGTGAGGGTCGATTCCCACATCTACCAGTCGTACACCATCCCCCCGTACTACGATTCGATGGTGGCAAAACTGATCGTCTGGGATAAAGACCGTCTTTCTGCAATCGCGAAAGCAAAAAGAGCGCTCGGAGAGTTTATAATCGAGGGAATAAAGACCACAATCCCTTTCCACCTCGATGTTTTGGAAGATGAAAGGTTTGTTTCCGGGGATTTCGACACTTCGTTCCTCGAGGGCTTCAAACCAAAAGAGAAAAATTAAATTTTCGGAGAAGATATGAATATTCCAGCAGAACTTAAGTACACAAAAGATCACGAGTGGATCCGCATCGAAGGCAACATTGGTTTTATCGGAATTACCGATTACGCTCAGGGTGAGCTTGGAGACGTTGTTTTCGTTGACATTACCAAAGGCGTGGGCGACACCCTCTCACCGAACGATAACTTCGGTACCATTGAGGCAGTAAAAACCGTCAGCGAACTTTATGCCCCCTGCAGCGGTACAATACTCGAAATAAGCAGTGATCTGAACGATTCGCCCGAGTTCATCAACCAGGATCCTTACGGAAAAGGCTGGATGATCAAGATCGAGATCACAGATCCTGCTGAGATCGACAGTCTCCTCGACGCGGCCGCCTACGGCGAACTTGTCGGTGCCTGAACCCGCGAGGGTTAAAATTTAAAGGGCTGTTTCATATTGGTTTGAGGCAGCCTCTTTTTTCATTTATCTGATCACACGTAACCCCGGGTTGTTTCATCATGACCGGATCCACGATCCTTATTATCGATTTTGGTTCACAGTACACACAGCTCATCGCCCGCAAGGTGCGTGAGCTCTCTGTATTTTCGCTGATCCATCCACATACCATCACAATTGATGAGATCAAAAAGATTAACCCGAAAGGGATCATTCTGTCCGGTGGTCCGATGTCGGTTAAAGACGATGGCGCCCCCTCGATCGATGATGCCGTCTTCTCAATGGGAATACCGGTGCTCGGCATCTGCTACGGCCTCCAACTCATTTCTTATTCCCTTGGCGGAATTGTTGAGAAGGCAGAGCGGCGGGAGTACGGGAAGGCCACTTTCAACGTTCTTGAGAAAGACAACCCCCTCTTCGATGATATCCCCGCTGAATCAACCGTCTGGATGAGCCACGGCGATCACGTTAAAACACTCCCCTACGGATTCAGAAAGACCGGTTCATCACCCAACACCGAGAACTGCGCGATAGCTGCCGACGACAGGCCGATCTACGGCCTCCAGTTCCACCCCGAGGTTTACCACACAGGATACGGCAAGGAGATACTCGCCAACTTCATATTCGGCATCTGCGGATGTAAGGCCGACTGGAATTCCGGCGCTTTCATCGAAGACAGCATAAAACAGATCAGCGAAGTGGCGGGCGATTCAGTTGCTTTGTGCGCTCTGAGCGGCGGGGTCGACTCAACTGTGGCGGCTGTGCTCGTTCACCGGGCACTCGGTGATAAACTCGTGTGCGTTCACATCGATAACGGACTGATGCGGAAGCATGAATCCGCTAAAGTGGTAAAACAGCTGCGCGAAAGAACCGGGCTGAAGATAATACATGTCGATGCCTCAGAGCTTTTTCTCGACCGCCTTGCGGGCGTTGAATCACCTGAAGAGAAGAGGAAGATAATCGGCCACACCTTTATTGAAGTTTTTGAAGAAGAGGCCCGGAAGATCGAAAATGCCTCCTTCCTCGTACAGGGCACCCTTTACCCCGATGTTATCGAGTCGGTTCCCGTGAAGGGGGCATCGGTAACGATAAAATCGCACCATAATGTCGGCGGTCTCCCCGAAAAGATGAACCTGAAACTTATCGAGCCTCTCAGAGAGCTCTTTAAGGACGAGGTAAGGAAGATCGGTCTTTCACTCGACATACCCGAAGAATTTATAAAGAGGCACCCCTTCCCCGGTCCCGGACTGGCGGTCAGGGTGCTCGGAGATGTCAGCCGCGACCGGCTCGAGATACTCCGCGATGCGGATGAGATCTATATCGGCAAAATAAAGGAATATGACCTTTACGACAAGATCTGGCAGGCCTTTACTGTGCTCCTTCCGGTGCAGACAGTGGGTGTGATGGGCGACCAGCGTACTTACGAGAATGTTCTTGCTCTCAGGGCCGTAACTTCGGTTGACGGTATGACGGCCGACTGGTACCGGTTCGATCACGACTTCCTCGCAGACGTCTCAAACACAATTATCAATCATGTCCGCGGGGTTAACAGAGTGGTCTACGACATCAGCTCGAAACCCCCCGCAACCATAGAGTGGGAATGAAAAACGAAAAGAATTTTGAACTGACTCACAGGCTGAGGCGCGCCGAGGAATTTGAAGGAGGCGGCAAACTTCTCCACGCCATCCAGATGTATCAGGCGATCATCGACGATTTTCATGAGGACCCGACCGCTTGGTACAAGCTCGTTGAGATATACGAAAAGATGGAAAAAGAAGATTCAGCGATGAATCTGATCGAGGAGATGCTCGAACAGTTCAACGATGATGAAGATATCCGCCTTTTCGCGGGCCACTTCTATTTCAAGCATCAGATGTGGGAAGACTCGATACGGGTGCTCGAAAATCTGGAAGACATGAACTTCGACACCATAACTTATTTTATTTATGGCCTTTCATGTTTTCACACCGGACGTTTTGAGGATGCGATTCAGAAGCTGAGCCTTTTTCTTGAACTGGAGAAGGATTCGGCGTTCCTGGGTGATACCAACCTCTACCTTGCGGAGTGTTACATGATCCTCGGCAAGCTGAATGTCGCGCTGCCTCATCTCGAAAGAGCCGCCCAGTTAATGCCGACCAATCCCGAAGTG
>RHKR01000210.1 GCA_008363265.1 Chlorobiota bacterium | reverse complement strand
GTCGCTGAAAAACCGTTTTATTATGTCGATCTTCGACCGGTAATACCAGATGAAAAGCGGAATGATGAGGATCATCAAACCAATGAGGATAAAGTCGGGACTGTAAGCGAATTTCAGCATCTTACGGCAACCTCCTCAGCCAGGTGAAGGCAAGCAGGCGCGAAAGGAGCAGAAACTCAAGCGCGAGTGAAACGAAGATTATGAAGAGCTCCGATTTCCGTTTGAACGAGCTCACCTCGATGCGGGTGCGTTCGAGACGGTCGATCTCTTTATAAATGTTCTCAAGCTTGGCGTTATCGGTGGCTCTGAAATATTTGCCCCCTGTGTCCCCCGCTATCTTCTGCATAAGGGGTTCATCGATCTCGACAGGCATCATCACCCGCCGCGAGCCGAAAGCATCCGGCACATCGTAAGGTGCCTCACCGATGGTTCCAACACCGATGGTGTAAATCCTGATTCCGAACTGAACGGCGATCTCCGAGGCGGTGTTGGGGTCGATCTCCCCGGCGTTGTTAACGCCGTCGGTAAGCAGGATCATCACCTTGCTTTTGCTTTCTGAATCTTTCAGCCGGTTTACCCCGGAAGCGATCGCGTTGCCGATGGCTGTGCCGTCTTCGAGCAGACCGCTTTGGGTTTCATCCATCAGGGTGATGAGGGCATTGTGGTCAACTGTCAGGGGGCACTGCGTGAAAGCATCCTTGGCGAAGATCACGAGACCGAGGCGGTCGTTCTCCCTGCCCGTTACGAATTCACGGGTGATGCTCTTGGCGGCCTCAAGCCTGTTGGGCTCAAAATCCTTCGCGAGCATGCTTCCCGACACATCAAGAACCACGCAGATATCGATCCCCTCGGCATAGACGCTCTCTTCCGAAAGGTCGGTCTGGGGACGCGCGAGGGCGATTATCAATAACGAGAGTGCCGCGAGATCGAGATAAAAAGGGAGATTGCTTAACCGTGAGCGGATGTCGCTGAACTTTGCCGCCACTCCCGCTTTCGAGTAGAGCATCGGTGAAAGGCCGTCACCTTTTTTCCTTCTGTACCAGAGGATGGCAGGGATCAGAAGGAGAAGTAGAAGCACCCAGGGGTATGCGAATCCGAAACTGCTAAACATTCGCGCTCCTTTTATCGCACGAACCGAGGAGGGCAGCCGCGGAGGCTGTGTAGTTGGCCTGCTCGACTTCGGCAGGCTCGTACTTCGCGAACTTCACCATGTCGGCACGGGTGAGGAAATCGTCGGCTCCAGCCACCACTTCCTGCGGAAAACCTTTTTTCGTCAGTTCACGGATGGTTTCGCGGGTGGTAAGCTCGAGCGACGGGAAACGGTACTCGATCTCGAAATACCAGCGGACGGTATCAGAAACCTCGCTGAAGTGCTCCTTGTATTTCCCCTCCGCGAGGTAACCTTTCCGGTCGATCTCTTCCAGTTTCGCGAGTGCCTTGTCGAAGTTCGTAAGAATTTTTACCGGCTCGGGCTCTTTAACCTCTTCAACCGGTTTCTTCTTGAAGCGCCGGTAGATCAGCCACGCGAGAAGCGCGACCAAGAGCAACCCGCCGAAAAGGATGGCGTACTCCTCCCACCCCCAGGGGATCCGCTCGGGTGGTTTAACATCGCTGATCTCTTTGGTGGTATCAACCGGGACTGGCCGTATCTTGATTTCAAAGGGACCGGTTTTCTGCACGAGCGTGTCGATGCCCTTGACGAATCTCCACTCGAGAGCCGGGACTTTTACATCAAGGGAATCGAAACCGGAGAAAGCCCAATTGAAATGCTTGACTATCCGTCCCTCTTTTTCGATGTTCTGAAGGGTGTCTGTAGTGAGGTACTCCAGTCCAGCCTTACCGATCGAATCGAACGCGGCGGGTTCGATAACCTTCCACTCGCCGGGGTACTCGAGGAGGAATTTCATAACGATCCTGTCGCCGATCTGGTATTCCCTCTTCTCAGGCTCTAGTGAGAGTTTGATATCCGCTTTCTGGGCGACCAGTGGAGAATTAAGAAGCAGAAAAATGATCAGGAACGGCACAACCATGCCCACCCTGAACCGTTTAACCACTCTTGATAAATTGAAATAACTGATCATCAAAAGGTCTTTTTCCCTTGTTACCATCTTTTTTCACGAAGTTTGAAGAAGGCGGTGAGCGGTTTGATGTAGCTCTCGCCTGTTTTTATCTCGATCCTGTCAACTTTCGCGGAACGGAACAGCCCCTCCCTGTACTCCCGCGCCTTCTGCCACTGCTCAAGGAAGTATTGCCTGAAAGCGGGTGAGGAGGTGTTGATGACAGTCCGCTGACCCGTTTCGGGGTCAACCACATCCATCAGACCGAGTTTCGGGAGCGCGATCTCCCTGTCGTCTTCGAGGACAACACCGATAAGGTCGTGCTTTTTCGCCACGGTTTTGAAGATGTTCTCGTAGCCCGTATCCTGAAAATCGGAGATCAGAAAGACGATCGCCCGCTTGGTGATCATGCTGTTCAGATACTCAAGGGCTGCCTTGATGTTCGTCCCCTTCCCTTCCGGAACGGCGTTAATAACCTCCCGGATCATCCTGAGGGGGTGAGAACGGCTCTTTTTCGGGGGGATGAACTTCTCAACCTTGTCGGTGAAGAGGATCAGACCCGTTTTGTCGTTGTTCTTCAGCGCGCTGAAAGCGAAGATGGCGGAAAGCTCAGCCGCCAGTTCCTGCTTGGTCTGCCGGCGTGTACCGAACTGCTGCGAGCCGCTCATGTCGATCAGAAGCATCACTGTGAGCTCGCGCTCTTCTTCGAACACTTTTACAAACGGGTGACCGAACCGTGCGCTGACATTCCAGTCGATATTGCGGACATCATCACCGATGGCGTACTCCCGCACTTCGGCGAAGGTCATACCCCGCCCCTTGAACACCGAGTGGTATTCACCCGAGAAGAGGTCGTTTACCATTCCTCTGGTCTTCAGCTCTATGCGGCGGACGCGCTTAAGTATCTCTTTCGTTTCCAGTGCCGTGTCCTCAATTAAGGAACTTCGATACGGTTAAGTATCTCTTTGATGATGAACTCGGAGGTGATCTCCTCGGCTTCCGCTTCGTAGCTTACAGAAATTCTGTGCCTGAGTACATCGTTAGCGATGGCGCGGACATCATCGGGGATGACATATCCGCGACGCCTCAAGAGCGCCATGCCGCGGGCCGCGAGCGCGAGGTTTATCGTCGCCCTCGGTGAGGCACCGTAACCGATCAGGTCTCTGAGTTTTTCGAGGCGGTATTTGCCCGGTTCACGGGTCGCGAAAACGATATCGAGAATGTACTTTTCGATCTTTTCGTCGAGGTAAACCTCTTTGAGGAGCTGCCGGCCCTTAAGAACCTGCTCTTTCGTTACGACCTTGGTAAGTTCGATCTCCTCCTGATGAAGGTTCTGGCGCATTATTACCAGTTCCTCTTCGCGGGTGGGGTAGGTGATCTTAACCTTCAGCATGAAGCGGTCAACCTGTGCTTCGGGGAGGGGGTAGGTTCCCTCCTGCTCGATCGGGTTCTGCGTGGCAAGCACGAGGAAGGGCTCTTCAAGTTTGAATGTGTGTTCGCCGATCGTTACTTGACGCTCCTGCATAGCCTCGAGCAGGGCGCTCTGCACCTTCGCGGGGGCGCGGTTGATCTCGTCAGCGAGGATGAAATTCGAGAAGACGGGACCCCGCCTTATCGTGAAGTTTCCCTCTTTCTGATTGTATATCTGCGTACCGGTAAGATCCGCGGGAAGCAGATCGGGCGTGAACTGTATCCTCTGGAATTTCGCGTCCATAACCGATGCCAGCGTCTTTATCGCCAATGTCTTCGCCAGACCCGGCACGCCTTCCAGCAGAATATGTCCGTTCGCGAACAATCCGATTAGCAGGCGTTCGAGCATTTCTTTCTGCCCGATTATCACCTTGCCCATCTCTTCCATCATCAGCTCAATAAATTCGCTTTCTGACCTGATGCGTTCGTTTAATTCTTGTATATCCATTTAATTCCTTTCTTTTGGGTAGCGAGTAGTGAGTAGTGAGTAGCGAGGATTTAGTTAATCCTTTGTGCTGCTTTTGTAAGCAATGTACCCACTTAAAACTTTCCTACTCTCCTCTATTTTTTTCTCAATTTTTTGATAATCTTCGTCAGTTAAAAAACGCTGGCGGTGTGCAATTATCGCCTGAGTTTCCAACTCATATAAAGAGCCACGCGCGATGTGCAAAAAATGAAGATTCTCTTTGATATGCTGTCTTCCTGCACCTTCGGCAATATTTGACGGTACAGATACCGCACATCTTCTCATTTGGTTTGCCAGTCCAAATACTTCTTCTTTTGGAAATCCACGGGTTTTGGAATAAATCAAATCCGCAAGTTCAGTAGCATGCAACCAACATTTTAGGTCTTTAAAATCACTCATTCGGCACCCAATTAAGTATTACGATCCTCACTACTCGCCACTCGCTACTCACTACTGATCAAATCATTTCGCGGAGGAGCTCCTGCCTCGGCTGGGGGATGACGATCTTGTTAACGAGCAAACCTTTTTCCTGGATAACGGCGGCTCCGGCATCAACGGCGGCTTGGACGGCCGCCACTTCTCCGGTGATGGTGCAGAAGGCCTTGCCACCGAGGGCCATGGCGAGACGGATCTCGATCAGGCGGACCTTGGCGGCCTTAACAGCGGCATCGGCGGCTTCGATAAGGGAGGCCACCGAAAAACTCTCCAAAATTCCGAGTGCCTGAAGTAATTCGACATTCGAATGCCCCGCGAGTGCCGGAAAAACATCGGGATGAACATTCGGTATCACGAAAAAGTCAACCACGCCGAATCCTACGGTATCAACGGCTGTCTCGACCGACGACCGGACCGCCGCCACATCGCCCCCTATGATCGACATGTACTTCCCGGAGCAGATCGTCCGCGAAATAACCAGCTCGACATCGGCGGTTTTAAGCATGATATCGGCCGCGTGCATCCCCGAGGCGATGCTTGTAAGTTCAATAAGTCCTAACGAATTTTTCTTTATCATGGCACTCAATTGTTTAATATTCTTATAAAATCGTTGTTTACATCGATCACGGTCCCGGAAATGGAGGCGTGGATCGTCGAGCCGAGCTTTCCTTCGGGAATTGTAGCTATCACATCACCTTTCCTTACCCTGTCACGCAACGCGACCACGGGAATTGATGGCTCACCAACCGCCTGTTTCAGCTTGATCTTCACTTCCATCGGCTGATAGTTGACATCGATAAACGGTGTATCGGCGGCATACTGACTTACATTCAGCTTTTTCATCAGCATTTTCAGCGGA
>RHKR01000209.1 GCA_008363265.1 Chlorobiota bacterium | reverse complement strand
ATCTCCGACGAATAGACGAAGCCCGTGAGAAAGGACAGCCCGTTGAACTTAAGGGTACCCCGGAAGTTCGTGCCTTCGCTGAAGCATTTCGGAAAGGTGTTCATGAAATCTGGATTCAAAACAGGTTAATAGTAAAACTAGGATACCAAGTGATACTCTCTGACGCGTTTAAGGAATTTGTGATCGAGAGATCTATCCCAGGCAAGAAAGATCAACTTCGTGAGCGATCTATCCTCAATTATAGAATCGCGATCGAACACATGATCGAAGCGTGTGGTGATAGGGAAGTTCACACATATACCCAAGAGGATTTCCACCGTTTATTGCATTACTTTGAGGATTACAAGTTCAAGGGAGTTACTGAAAAGGATGGTTCGGTGTCGCATAAAATCCTGAGTCAAACAACTCGCAGTATTTATGTCAGGACACTTAAATCCCTTTGGGCATCATTCATCAAGAAAGGATTGGCCCGGGAACAAATTTTCGAGAACTTGAGAGTTCAGGATGCAGATCCGGAACCGATCCCACTTCACGATATGTGGAAAATATTGCATCAGCTGAAGGACAACACTAACTACCCAAATGCGTATGCAATTATTCGCTTCCTGTTTCTCACCGGATGCAGGGTGAGTTCTGCAATGGTTCAACTCAAGGAGAATATCGACTTCAACGAGAAAACCATAAGAATTCAGAATGTGAAAAGCGGCCGCAGAAAGGGGAGAGAGTTCTACTTATTCCCACTCTATGGTGAGCTAGAATTTCTACTCCGTGATGAGATGGGAGTAAAACCGGGAGACACTGGAAGGTTGTTCGGTCATTTCAAGATCAACGAACTGGATTATACTTCACCTCTTGGTTTTTGGGATAGGTTAATGACGACTCTCACAAAGTGTGGTCACATCAAAAAGAGGTACACCCTTAAACAAATACGATCAACCGCCGCATCCTACTTCATTAACAATTTGCGGTTCGATATTTACCGAGTAAAGAAGTTACTGGATCATTCTGATATTAAGGTCACCGAGAGGAATTATATCCGTTACGATGTCGAGTTGGTTCGGCAGGTATTAGATGAGGAGATGAAGATGCCCAAGCTACTCAGAAACTCACTCGAAAATGATATAACAGAAGTATAACAGAACATATTGGAACTCAGATAAAATTGTGGCTAAAATCTGCAAAAAAAGCCCAAAAATGAGCTAAAAACATATGAATTCTTACTCTTAATCATCAGGTCGCGGGTTCGAGTCCCGCAAGGTGCACAAAAAAAGCTCCCGAATTGGGAGCTTTTGTCGTTTAAAGTGGTGATCTTATCTAAAGTGGAGCTTTGGGTTGGTTTTGCGGTATTGCCTTACCCTTCTGATCCTGTCATCCCGGACAGGTTCCGGGTAGCCCGGTGAATCCTCTTCCTCATCCGGATCAGGCTCTTCTTCCGGTTCAATCTCAATTAAAACTTGATCAGGGTTGGGACAGAGGGAATTCATGATTTCACTTCTGGAATCGAAGTTTTTTCTTCGTTTAAAAAGATAGACAATAAAAGGGGGAACGATGACCATCAAAAGAAGGCCTACAAGAATAACAACAGCTTCGTTCATCATGGCGGGTATTTGCTAAAAATAATACTAAAAATGAGTATAAATTAGTTAGTAAACTTACTAATTTTATAGACGAATGGTGAAAAAATAATGATGAACGGTTCCAAGCCCGGATAAGTAATAAATCAGTTGTTTTTGTAGAAATATTTCTACACAAATGATCGTAAACAGGGTGAAAGAGGCGAATGTATGCGGAAGACGGGATAAAACCGGATGGCCGGAAAGCCGGCCATCCTTAAGAATCCGGAAGCTGTTACTTCATCAGGATCATTTTGCGGGTAGCGGTGAAGTTTCCTGCCTTGATCGTGTAGAGGTAAACGCCGCTCGAGAGTTTCGAAGCATCGAAATTAACGGAATGGAATCCCTGAACCATCTGACCGTTAACAAGTGTTGCCACTTCCTCACCCGCCACGTTGAATACATCAAGGGTGACCTGTGAAGCCGCCGGCAAGGTGAAATTGATTGTGGTAGACGGATTGAACGGATTCGGATAATTCTGCGAGAGGCTGAACTCGACAGGGTTGAATGAAACTTCTATCCTGTTCGAGTAACTGACCGAACCATCGAGATCGGTCTGACGGAGTCTGAACCAAAGATTGTTTCCACCGGTAACATTCAGCGAGAATGCATATCTGTTAACAGAGGTGGAAGTTCCGGCTCCGGCGACAAATCCTTTTTCCGTCCAGTTTTCTCCATCATTACTCATCTCAATATAGAAGCCGAGGTTGTTGGTTTCGGTAGCGGTTTCCCATGCCAGGTTAACCGTTGAACCGGAAACCGAGGCTGAGAACGATGCAAGTTCGACAGGAACATTGGGATCTGCGAATCCCTGAAGGATCATGCCGCCTGTACCTGCCAGCCAGATGTAACCTCCTTTTTCAGCTATCGAGTAAGTGGTTGTGATCCCGCCGAGGGCCTGTCTTCCCGGAAGCCAGGTGTTACCGCCATCGACGGTGTAGAGAATGGTTCCGCCTGAACCCCCGACCCAGGCAGTGTTGGCGTTGATGGCCCTGACTGAATAAAGAGTGCTGAGTGAACCACTCGTTTGAGTTGTCCAGGTTGCTCCACCATCGGTTGTTTTACGGATATTTCCGCTCGATCCAACAACCCATCCCGTATTTGCATCGACGAAATCGACATCATACTGAGCGGATGTTGTTCCGGGGAGGACAGCCTGTGTAAATGTGGCACCGCCATCGGTTGATATTGCGTACTTGCCCGAGGAGCCTACGATGATGTATTTATTAGCGTCGATGTAATCACCGCCATAAATCACTGAAGTACTGAAATTTGTGGTTGAGGCAGTCCATGTGGCTCCACCGTCGGTGGTTCTACCGGCAATTCCTGAAGAGCCTGCGATGAAACCGTTGGTCGGGCTGGAGAAATGGACATAATACCAAATTCCTGTTGCTGCTCCGAGACCAGTGTTGAGTGAATCCCACGATGTTCCGCCATTGGTGGTTTTCCAGATGCCCCAGGGGCTTCTGTAACCAACATAACCGTTGTTGGCATCGTGCCAGAAGGCAGAATAGTTGCGGTAGGTCGTACCCGCAATTTGATTCCATGTGTTACCACCGTCAGTTGTCTTTAAAACCTGGCCATTGCCGGGACCTACAACAGCAGGACCGCCCACGGCATATCCGACAAGGGGATCGACGAATGTTACATCGCGGAGTTCCTCCTGGGTGGCAGCGGAATAAAGTTTATGCCATGTGGTGCCGTAGTCCGTCGTTTTAAGGAGTGTTCCGTATCTACCGCATACGATCACGGTTCTGTTTACACCATCGCCAAGAGCGGGGGCGATATCGAGACCGTACATGTTTTCCGTGGCGAAGAGTGGCTGCAAGCCCCAGGTAACGCCGCCATCGGTCGATTTGAAGACTTCACCATTTGCTCCGGCCATAAAGCCGTTAAGTGTGTCCGCGAATCTGACTTCGTACAGGGTACCTGCTCCGAGGTCCTGAGTGAGTGCCCATGTTGCACCGCCATCAGTGGTTTTGTAAACCTCATACAGGGTTGTGGTGAGCCATCCGTGGGTCTGACCGTGGAAGTAGAGTCCTCGAACGGTTGATGCAGCCGACCATGGGACATTGGCGCTGATGTTCGTGAAGGTAACTCCGCCATCAGTTGACTTGAAGAGTCTGCCAATGGTTGTCGACCCGGCTGTCATGTAAACAGTGTTGGCATCAATAAACTGGACATTGTAAAGCGTGGTGCTGCCCGGTGAGGTTGAGGGGGTCCATGTAGCACCGCCGTCGGTTGTTCTTAGGATGTTACCGGTCGCACCGATCGCGAGACCGAGATTGGCATCATAAAAATCGAGGTACCAAAGGGTTACAGTGACACCACTGTTCTGGTAGTTCCATGACAGACCGCCATCGGTTGTTTTCATTATAAGACCTCCCGAACCGCACAGATATCCTGTTGTTGGGGTGGGGAAGTCTGCTTCGTAGATATCCTCGCGGTTCGTGTCGGCAATTACCGTAGTCCAGGATGTACCGTTATCAGTAGTGATCTGAACGATGCCACCGGTAAGGAAGGTGACAATTTTACCGTCAGCAAAGACGATCGCATCGTTCAGGTCCTGACCCGTCGGTTTGGGATTTTGCCAGTTCCAGAACTGGCCTTGCGCGAATAACTGCAACGAGAGGAACAAAAGAATGGTCGCAAATCTTTTCATGCTTTTTCTCCGTTAATAGTGATTGGTTGGACCGCAATATACTAAAGAAAAAATAAAATGAAAAACCTACGGGTTGAATTCAACGAAATTGAAGTAAAATATCCACAAGTCTACTCTGAAGGCAGAACCACGACACTACCTCTTTTGTGGCCCGATTCAGCCAGCCGGTGGGCATCAGCGATTCGGGAGAGAGGAAAGCGGGAATCGATCACGGGTTTAAGTTTTCCGGCTGAGAGAAGATCGCAGATATGCTCAAGCTCGGCAAGTGAATCAAAATATGTACCCCCGACGACCTTTACTTTTCCTTTCAGGTTTTCGAATACGCCCTGAAATACCACACGCGGAGCAAAGTGAACAGCGCGGAGGTAGTATCCTCCCTTTTTCAGTGCTTTTACAGAGAGATCGAAAGGGCTTTTCCCAACTGTATCGTAGATAATATCAAAATGGTCGGTGAATTTGCCGATACTTTCCTTCTCGTAGTCGATCACCATCGAAGCACCAAGAGATGACACCAGTTCCTGGTTTCGGCCGCTGCAAACTCCATAAACATCGGCCCCCAGTGCAACCGCAAGTTGTACCGCTGCGGAGCCAAGGTTCCCGGAGGCACCATATATCAATATTTTCTTACCCGGTCCGGTTTTTCCTTTCCTCAGAAAATGAAGTGATGTCATGGCGCCAAAAGGGGTGGAAGCGGCAGTAGGGTGGTCTATATTTTCCGGTTTCAACAGCACAGTACCTGTTTCAGGGATGGTAATGTATTCCGCGTGCGTTTTCATCTTCATGCCTGTGGTACCAAAGACCTCATCGCCAACTTTGAATTTGGTTACGGCACCCCCAATGGCTTCGACGGTACCTGAGAACTCCTGACCGAGTACCTTGTTCCTGGGTGAGGGGAAGCCATTCATCAGTTTTACAGCCCAGGGGTCGGCCTTTCTGAGGCGTACATCAGCCAGGGTTACAGTTGTTGCCGCAACTTTAACAAGTATCTCATTTTCATTTATCGAAGGCACCGGTGCCTC
>RHKR01000208.1 GCA_008363265.1 Chlorobiota bacterium | reverse complement strand
CTGCACTTTTTATGCTTATGGTGATTTTCACCGGCTGTGGAGATGATAAAACTACAACCCTTTTTGATCCGAATCCGGCGGTTAAACCGGATCCGACAATAACTTCGGTTACCCCTGATAGCGGTCTCAGCGGTATCACTGAATTGACAATATCCGGAACAAATTTCTCGGCCGTAAAAGAAGAGAATACAGTTTACTTCAATACCGGTGTCGGTGAAGTGATTGCCGCAACTCCAACCTCACTGACCGTGAGAGCCGGCGTGGTTACCGCTGCCGGAGAGAACGCGTTGGTTAAAGTAAGAGTTAAAGGCGCCCTCGCATTCTCAAACACTGTTGTTGTAAAACTGAAACAGGCTGTCGAGTATCCTCTGGCTTTCCAGAGTTTTGAGAAACCATCTGCCATCGAGTTCGACAAGAACGGCAACATGTATTTCTCGCAGCTTACCGCTGATGTTACGAACAACATCTTCAAGGTCACACCTGCAGGCGTAAAAACCGTCTTCACCCCAAATGTTGGTGGTGGTTTCAGGTTTACAAGCCTTAAGGTGGGTCCTGACGGTGCACTTTATGGTGTACGTAACTCGCTTCGCGCGATCTTCAGAATGACTGAAGGCGCTGCCATCGCGTCATGGACAGCTGTCACTCCAAGCACCGTGAAACTCGTCGATATCGATTTCGATAACGCCGGAAACCTCTGGGCTTGCGGCGACAATCAGTCGATCTTCAAAGTCAGCCCGACAAAGGTGGTAACACCATACGCCTTTGCGGCGAATGCCACCGCGCTTCGCGTCGTTGGCAGTGACCTCTTTGTTGCAGTGAAGAAAGACTCGGCCGCGATACTTTACAAGTTCGCCATCGATGGTTCCGGAAATATCGACGGAGCGAATCCAACCCAGATCGTTAATCTTGGATCTGCTTTCGGTTATAACGTCTATATCAATCAGTTCACTGTTGATGTTAACGGTAATTTTTACCTCGCGACGAACAGTATTACTCCGATCCTGAAGGTGACCCCTGCCGGAACTGTTTCGGTACATTACCCGGGTGTGTTCCTTCCGCTGGAAGCCATGTTCGTTACATGGGATAACAGCTCGAACATGTATTACTCAAGAAATAACGGAACTGTAGCCGGTAAGGTACAGGACCAGACCATTGCCAAAGTGCTTATGGGTGTGCAAGGCGCACCTTACTTGGGCAGAAAATAATATCCAACTATGAAATGTTACAAGAAATCATTATTTTTAGCAACTCATTATCAACTCATTTAGGAGATACACAATGAAAAAATTGTCTGCACTGTTTTTATTCGCTTTGCTGACAACGGGAGCATTCGCCCAGGGTGGATGGACCTTTGACAAACACTTCCCTGATACAACCAGCCTTCGCTTCGGTTCAGGCGGTCATGGTATCGCGGTTGACCCATACGGCCGTGTTTGGATACAGCTTTACAGCTCAGCTGTCGACTCGATCTGGAACGGAAACGCCTGGGTAAAAACCGGCGCCCTTTTCTGCTACAACCCTGACGGAACCCAGGCTTCCTTCTCACCTATCAAGGTGTTCGTTGGTCCGAACTTCGTTGACTCACTCGTCGGTAACACCGGCCGTGGTCTGAAGACACACAAAGACGGCGATATCCTCGCTACACACTTTGATTTCGTACAGAAAGTTGACTACAAGACCGGTCTTTCGAAGGGTGTTATGAGAAATGTCGTTGGTGCTTCAGGTGTTGCTGCCGCTTCAGCTGACAACGGTGTTATCTACACAGCGAACGTAGTTGGTGGAAACCCTGTTAAAATGTGGGATCCTCAGTTCGCTTTCCTCGGAAACGCTATCGATACTTCAGTTGGTTTCTCAAGATCATTTGAAGTAAGTGCTGACGGTAACACCATTTACTGGGCAGGTTACACCAACCATGCAGTTCTCAAATATACAAGAACTGACGAATTCTCACCATTTGTCGTAACTGATACTGTATTCAAAGGTTTCGATTCCGAGTCATTCGTATGGCACCCAAGATTCAATCTTCTGTATGCTTCATCAGGTTCGAACAATGATCTTCCGAACAGATACCCCGGCGCTACCACTTTCTGGACAAACAGAACATGGTACGGCTGGAATCCTGAAACCAACGAGATCAGAGACAGCATCACATGGCAGATGTACCCCGGTGCAACTGACGCAAGACCTCGCGGTATAGCTTTCGCACCTTCAGGCGACACAGCTTATGTTATCGCTTTCGGTGCGTCAAACTATCCTCCTGTTCAGAGATGGATCCGTCCTTCAACCGGCATTAAAGACCTCGGCATGGTAGCTGATGAGTTCAAACTCTTCCAGAACTATCCTAACCCGTTCAACCCTTCTACTGAGATCAAATTTGCTCTCAAATCATCCGGTTTCACAACCCTGAAGGTTTATGATGTTCTCGGTAAAGAAGTTGCAACTCTCGTTAACGAAAACCTGAACTCAGGTATGTATTCATACAAATTCGATGCTTCGAAGCTTGCTTCCGGTACCTACATCTATGAAGTCGTTTCAAACGGTGTAAGACTTACCAACAAGATGCTTCTCATGAAGTAAATGTGAAATGTGAAATGTGAAATGTGAATTACTTTCACTGACACTTCTCACTGATCACTGATCATTTTAGAAAGAAGGCTGCTTGAAATATGGCAGCCTTTTTTCTTAAAAAAATCAGAGGCAAATGCAGATATTTACCCTCGACTTAAAATTGTTACAGTAACCTACAGAAATCCATACAGTGTTAAAAATCCTCGCCTTAAAAAGAACCTTACTCTTCGTAATCTTCGCTTTTTCATTTACATTTTCTCAGAACACCGGTAATCTCCGCGGGATCGTTTCAGATTCACTAACGGGAGAGATAATTCCTTACGCCAACGTGGTGGTGAAGGGAGGGAAGCAAGGTGCCTCGACCAACAGTTCGGGCTACTATTTCATCCCCTCGGTACCTGCCGGCAAAAGGACAGTGATCTTCTCGATAATCGGTTATGTCACTCGCGAAGTGACAACCGAAATAAAGCCCGGTGTTATCAACGATATTAATATTAAACTTGCCCGCACTTCGGTCGACCTTGGTGAAGTTACCATCGTAGGAGAGCGGAACGCCCGGGAGAATGAGACCGATCTCGGACTTGAGAAGATCTCGGTTAAGGATATCGAATTGCAGCCGATAGGGGCCGAGCTCGATATCTTCAGGGTGATCCAGAACAACCCGGGAGTTAATACCACGGGTGACGCCACGGCCAAATACTACGTCCGCGGAGGCGGCAGCGATCAGAACCTGGTGCTCCTTAATGGTGCGACGGTCTATAATCCGTTCCACGCACTCGGTATTTTCAGCGTGATCGATCCCGAGATAATTTCCTCGCTTGAATTTTACAAAGGGGGATTCACTCCCGCTCTCGGTGACAGGCTCTCATCGATACTGAACATCATCACCCGCGACGGCAATAAGAACTTCTATCAGGGTACCGTTCAGGCCGGTCTTCTTTCGGGTAAAGTGGCTGCTGAAGGTCCGGTCCCGGGAGGATCATTCCTCCTGACGGGCAGAA
The DNA here is from genome assembly GCA_008363265.1 of Chlorobiota bacterium. Classification (GTDB taxonomy): domain Bacteria; phylum Bacteroidota; class Ignavibacteria; order Ignavibacteriales; family Ignavibacteriaceae; genus UTCHB3. The sequence goes on along the minus strand of RHKR01000208.1, from coordinate 4,160 downwards.
AGAGCTATTACTCTGATATCCTTAAGAAGTATCTGAACGACAAGGATACACCTTTCGACTTTTACGACCTTTCATTAAAGGTAAATTTCTCCGATCCATCCATCGATCAGAACAGCAAGTTCGTGGCACACGCCTTCCTCAGCAGCGATCAGGTTGTTGATAACGACCCCCTGCTCGAAGACTACCACATCCGCAACAACATTGGCGGCGTGAAATGGAGCAAGATATGGAACGGCTCGCCGCTCGTCTCCGATCTGAACATCTCTTACTCCCACTACATGGCAAAGGTTGAGCCAAACCTTTCCGGCTCGAAACCGAGGGAGAACAATGTTCGCGATCTCACCATAAACGCTGACCTCACCTATATTTACGACAGCAAGGATCAGCTGCAGTTCGGTTTCCAGAACAAATTCCTCACCACGGAACTTAAACAGGTGAATCAACTTCAGAGGGAGATCGATAATCTGGTGAGCCGCACTTCACTCGCCGGTTACATGACTTACAAATTTTTCCGGTGGGAAGATGTCGGTCTCGACCTCGGTATGCGGTTCAACTTCCTCTCGATGGCTGAAAAGCGCCCCTTCCTTTTTGAGCCGAGAATATCCTTTACCTGGCTCATTAACCGCCTGATGATCTTCAAGTTTGCCTTTGGACGTTATTCTCAGGAAATGGTCACGCTTGCTAATGAGGATGAACTTATCTCCGTCTTCGAACCCTGGATGATCGTCCCCGACAATATCACAGCCGCCGAGGCAACTCACTTTATAGCCGGATTGACCTCATGGTTCACCGACAGGTTCGTGCTTGAGATCGAGGCTTACTACAAGACAATGAGCAACCTCATGGAAGTGAACGAGCAGAAATTCACTTCGATCCAGTTCGATTTCAAAAATATAAGCGGCAAATCCTACGGGATTGAAGCCGCCCTGAAGTTCGACGGCAGCATTTTCTACGGTAAAGCCTCATACGCGCTCGGCTGGGCAGAGAAATACGCGAAAGACCTGACCTACGCTCCACGGTATGATGTGCGGCACTCGATCAACCTCCTCGCGGGAATAAACCCGGGGGCCAACTGGCAGTTCACGGCCAACTGGGTGATAACCTCAGGCATGCCGTTCACTCCGATCTCCGGGTTCTATGATAAACTCCTGCTTGATGGTACCGTACCAATAAACATCCTGGGCAACTACGAGCCGCAGTTCATCTACGACTCAAAGAACTCTTCGAGACTCCCGTATTACCACCGGCTCGATCTCTCCCTGACAAAGAAATTCTCGACCGGTTTCGCGGATTTCACACTCGGCGCGAGCGTGCTGAACGTTTATAACAGGGAAAATATCTACTATTTTGACAAGAAAACCGGGAAACGGATCAACCAATTGCCGATCCTTCCCGCGTTTTTCGTGAAAGCGGAGTTTTAAGATGAGAAAGTATGGATTGACTGCTGAGGTTTTAAAATTAACCACAAAGGCACGAAGGCACGAAGGGGGATTTCAGTTAAGTACCTTTTCAGCGATGCGCAGTGTGTTTGCATCACTGCTGATCTTGCTGCCTGTTTTGGTTTTTTCAGGCTGTGACAACGGTTTTTCTCCGAGATCGGAGTTCAAACCAGGGTACGTTATGTACGCGATCACAGAGGGACAGGAGATAGGGAAGACAGTCGTTCCCAAAGTTATCATCGCCAAGGTTTACGATGCTCCCGGCACCGATCCCTATATGAACACAGAAGACCGTGGAGCTCAAGTTCAGAGGAGATACCTATGTTCTCCGCGATACCCTCGTTAACAGGAAAGACACTTCACATTATACCGGACAGCAGCGCTACTATTTCGGTAAAGCCCTCTCGGTGTATGCCAACGACACCCTTTCGATAACGGCACGCCTCCCCAACGGAAAAGTGCTCACTGCAGGCACAAAAGTGCCGCAATATCTTTATTACGAATCTTCGATTCCTTTTCCGCGCGGATTCACAACCGATGTCGATCCATTCAAATACGGCAAAAGCTGGACCTTCTGGTGGCAATCGCGTGAATTGAATCTCACTTTCCCAAAAATGACGATCTACTACACCCATAAGATCAACAACAGGGAAGTGTCCAAATCCATTCAGGTACCGCTCCAGGTCATCAACCGGAACGGCGTGCCAACCCCAATTTATCCCGTCGCCAACCGGGACGAACAGGCCTCATTCGATCTCGCCTCATTCGACTGGGCCATGAACAAACTCTCCGAAGGAGAAGCGGATAAATCCCTCTTCCGCATCCTTCACGTGATCTTCTCCGCCACAGAATACGACGCGCCGCTTTCATTCTACTACTCATCAGTTAACGGCTTCCTCGACAACTTCTCCCTCCGCCTCGATGAACAAACCTTCACCAACATCAACGGCGGCTACGGCCTCTTCGGCTCATATTTCACAACAAATTATCAGGAGGAGTTTGATCCGAGATATGTGGAATCATTTGGCTATAAAACGAAGTAAATGTTAAATGTTAAATGTTAAATGTTATTTTTATTCAGTTTAAAGTTAGGTGACAATAATGAATGTTTTGGCAGATAAAAGTTTGAAGTTTGGGGTACGGATTTATAAATTATGTAAATATTTGGATGAGAAGAAGGAATTTATCATCTCGAAACAGATATTGCGATGCGGAACGAGTATCGGAGCAAATATTCATGAAGCGATACATGCAGAATCCGAGTTGGACTACATTCATAAATACGCGATTGCCATAAACAGCGATGCTGAAGAACTCATGCGACTTCTTGTGACTTCTTTAAAAACCATGAAATCCAAGATCAACATCAAGCGCAAAAAAGAATAACATTTAACATTTAACATTTAACATTTATATCAGTCAATATTCTTCCTAAATCTTAAGGTACTAATAGTAAGTATCACCGTTCCAATAATGAGCATAGAGAGGGCGTCTTGCCAGTGTTCGGCGAAGCCGGAGCCTTTTAGGATGACGCCGCGGATGATGAGGAGGAAGTATTTCAGCGGAATTATCGTGCTAATGTGCTGGAAGATAACGGGCATGTTCTCGATCTGAAAGGCGAAGCCGGAGAGGAACACGAGCGGCAGCATAACAAGGAACATGGCGAGCATCATTGCCTGTTGCTGGGACTTGGAGAAGGTGGAAACGAGCAAACCCAATCCCAGGGTCGAAAATATGTAAATGAACGACGACCCGAACAGAAATATTACATTTCCTTTTACATCGATCGCGAAGATGAGTTTCATCGCGGTTACCACGATGATCACCGATACAAATCCCAATATTACAAACGGAATCAGCTTGCCGGCAATAAGTTGCCACGATTTAACAGGCGTTACTATCAGCTGCTCAAGTGTTCCGATCTCCCGTTCTTTTACTATGGCGAGAGACGTTAGAACTATGGTTATGATGCTCAGGAGAAGTCCCACAATGGCTGGTACCATGAAAATTTTCGACTCCAGTTCGGGGTTGTACCAAACCCGGCTCTGAGTTACGACCTGTCCCGCGGGCAGCCGCTGCATTCCGCGCAATTGAAGTTTGTTGTTGGCAAACTCTTCCGAAAACCTCACAATTATCTTCTGGACATATCCTGAGGCGATCGAGGCACTGTTGCCGTCCGACCCGTTGAAGATGGCCTGAAGTGTCGCCGTTTCACCCCGGTTGATATCCCTCTCAAAGTCTTTCGGTACTATAAGAATAAGCATCGTTTTACCGGCGTCAATCTCCTTGTACGCTTCATCGTAGGTATAAACATACTTGTCGATCGAGAAGTAGGTGGAGCCGCTGAACTCCTTAATGAACTCCCGGCTGGTGGTTGACCGGTCGGAGTCCATAATAACCGTATGCACCACCTTAAGATCGAGCGTTGCGGCATATCCAAGGAGGATAAGCTGTATCACGGGTGCTACCAGAATGATGCCGAACATCTTGGGATCGCGCCTGAACTGCTGGAATTCTTTTATTACAATGCGCATTATCGTGTACATTTCAAGCCTTCCTTTCCTTCGCTTTCGAGACCACCATGCTGAGGAGAACCATCACACTGGTGAAAATAAGGAGATTGATAATCTGAGTCCAGAATGTTTCAATTCCAGTCCCCCGGAGGATGATCGCCCGCATGATCGTATTGAAGAATTTTGTCGGGGTGATGTTTGTCATTAT
>RHKR01000207.1 GCA_008363265.1 Chlorobiota bacterium | reverse complement strand
GCGCCTTCCACACCGTTCGACTCGATCTCAAGTTTGATTTTGTTAACGAACGAACGTGTGTTGATCTTCGACTTGCGTAAAGTATAGATCCGCTCAAAACTAAGAACCAAACCCACAATAAAAGCTATGAGGATCGGGTGCATAAACTCGCCGCCGTCTATATACATCGAAGCCAAAGCGTTCATTTCAGTCTCTTATTTTAGATCAGTTGTGATATCCCGGAAACGGTATTTCAACTTAAATATGTTACCGGAAATGAAGTTATAGTTATCGAAAACCGACAGAATAAATCTACCTGTCTCTGATGGTTTGATGAGGGTTTCAATCAGATCAGGATCGATCCATTCACGATTGGCAGGGGTATCAAGAATATAAGGTGCAATGGCATTCACAGAAAACCCGTACTCCCTTCCCTCTTCAGCTACCGCTTCGACAAGATGGGAAAGTGCTGCCTTGGAAGCTCCGTATACAGCTCTTCCGGCCTCCCCCGAGAAAGCGGAATAGGCGGAGGTGAACATTGCAGAGCCGCCCGAACTCGCCATCACTTTTTTCTTGAATTCCTTCAATATATTAAAATTGGTCAAGTAGTTCGTCGAGATCAGCCTTGAGACCTCTTCAGCAGTGGTTTCCTCAATGTTCTTTCCACCAATAAATCCACCTAAAGTACTGAAAAGGAAAAGAAGCCTGCCCTGACCCGGTTCGACAGCCTCGAATGCCTTCTCAGCATTCACGGCATCGGAAAGGTCTCCTGTCTTGATCCACACCTCATTGGCGGTTGATCCTTCTTCCAAATTGATATCGAAGAGATATAGCCGGTCGAATCCGGCATTTCTGAAAACTTCAGTAACACCGGATCCAAGGGCACCTTTGCATCCGAAGAGCAGGGCTTCTTTTTTAATCATTTACTGCATGCCTGCATTCGCTTCATCTTTTTCACCGGAACCGGAGAGAGAAACATTACCTTCCTTGATGTGCTTGTAGAGCAGATCGTTTTCGATAATGTAATGGAACCTTTTAGTGAACTCATCAAGGGAAATGCCGCAGGTAGCTGCAAATTTTGCAAGTTCATGCGGATCCTCGAAGTCGGAACTGCTCAGTCTGAGCATGTATCTTCTTGCGATAAGAAATGACTCATTTGATGGATCAACCATTCTGACCTTGGTCTTCTTGGTTTTCGGATCAAGGATCTCTTTGAAGAAGAGAGGTACGAACTTACCACCCTGGATCGAAACCATAGCGGCGTTGCCACCATTAAGGATGAATTGCGCTGCTGAGTAGCCAAGATCTCTGGTATATTCCATGTCGAATGGAATTGGGTCTGCACATCTGAGCTCGTAACCGATGTTTTTTGCCACTATCGTCACTTTATGACCGAACTCTTTGAGTCTGTCCTGAACTTTGGATTTCAGTATCTCGCCGAGATTTACTTCTGCGATTCTAAGGTTATCGTGCGCGTCACGCTCAACTTCTCCAAGAGCAAGCAACTCATTTGGATCCAGATGCTCAACCAGACCTTCAGCAAGGATAGCGACACCGTCCATTTTGCCGTAACTGATCCTCTTTATAATGGCGCCGACAAGGATGTCGATAATATGGTCAAGTTTGATCCTCTCAGAAGGAAATTCTTCAGGGATCAGCGTGAGTGTCGCACCTGCGGCCTTGCCAATACCAAGAGCAAGGTGACCGGCTTTTCTACCCATGGTGACAACGAAGTACCATCTTGAAGTGGTCTGCGCGTCAACCATAAGGTTCTTCACGATCTCAACTCCGATATGGCGGGCAGTTTGAAAACCGAATGTTGGAATGCCGTGTGGCAGTTCCAGATCATTATCTATGGTTTTCGGAACGTGTACAACGCGGATCCTGCCGGCAGCCATCTCTTCAACCTTCATGGCTGAGTATGCTGTGTCGTCACCACCGATAGTGATGAGCTTATCAACATTCAGTCTGAGGAGAGATGTTACCGTGTTTTCGAGATGTTTTTTATTCTTTGTCGGATTGGCTCTCGATATTCCGATGAAAGATCCGCCTCTAAAGTGAATGCGGCTTACTTCGTCTATCGTAAGAGAATGGCAGTGACCAATCTCCCCTTCCATTATCCACTGGAAACCGTCCTTTATTCCAATTACTTCGATTCCTTCAACAGCGGCTCTGATTGTCGCGCTGCTGATCACACTGTTGATTCCCGGAGCCGGTCCGCCACCAACCAATATAGCAAGTTTCTTGGGAGCTATCATTCTAAGTCCTTATGGTTATTAGCACTTCATTTATTAAGTATGACCTTGACCACCTCGTAGTATCCGGCTTGTCCGATCGTTACGAAATAAACACCGCTCGCCAGTCCGGCGGCTGAGATGCTTGTTTCATAAAAACCGGGATTCTTTTCTGATCTATCCAAAACTCTTACCAATTCACCAGAACTGCTGAAAACCTTGATCTCCGTTTGGCCTTCAGTCGGAATATCGTAAGAGACTTTAAATTCTCCATTGAAAGGATTGGGGTAACTTTTTATATTAAAAGACTTTATGGACTTTTTTTTTAAGCCGGAACCTTCATTTTCCGGAACCGACATAACAACCGGTGAAAGCCGTCTGTTAAGAATTACCATTACTGCGTCAGCACTTAATAATTCACCTGTGGATAGCCCGGTATTATCAAGCCTGACAACCTTTCGCCTTCCGGCTTTAAGAAAATGATCCCCGAGTTTGTACCATCTGCGCAGGTTTACATCATTCTGATTAACCAGATAGTTTACCCCTGTACCGGAGGTATCATACACTGAATATTTGGCAGAATCGGTTCTGTTAACTGCAGTTACGTTAAATGCGTATACCTCATAGTATCCATCGACCGGTACATCAAGAAAATACTCCACAGAAGCCGGGGCGGAGTTGTCAGTATAAAAGGATGGTCCATTGTGACCGAAAACTGTACTCTGTGTCCAGGTACCTGACCGCACTGCGTTTGCCTGATCTGAAATTTCGACAATTTTATAAAACTCGCGCCAATTGGCAGAGGAGTGAGGAGGATAATTGGGTGATGTATAAATATTCTTCTTGATGTATGGAAAGACAGCGCCAAGATCACTGAAATACCAGATCGCGTTCCCTTTGAAGCCTTTTGTGCGGGTCACATTCACGAAATTGGATATTTCCTGATTTGTTATGGTGTTGCCGTTGGGAGAGATAGCAAATGCCGGGTAGATGTCGTTTTTATCCGGCACCATCTGAAGAATATAGTCCAATATTCCACTGAAGGAGAAAGAGGAGCCAACGTATGACTGCACCTGAACGTTATCCACGGAACCATCACGCAACCAACCCACCCAATCCTGACAGAAATTGACATAGGAAGTATAGCTTCCTGCAGAATAAAGTGAAGGCGCGTTTGAAATATTGATATGTGAATTGATCGTTTTTATGGAGTCTTTTACCCTCACCATGAACTGGTTAAGATTATTGGCACGCCACCTGATCCAACTTGTATCAGCAATATTGGTTGGTGGCGGATTACCACTATTCTGGGCCTTGTACAAACTGTCTGTATAACTGTCATATCCGTATTGCAGGCTTGAATATCTGATCCTGTCAAGCTCGATTCCGTCAACATCATAATTGCGGGCGATCTCGGTACACATCGCAGTAAGAAAATTCTGTACTTCGGGTTTTGTGTGGATCATCCAGTAGAAATTCGAGTTATCGATCTCACCACCGTCGTTCTTTTTTGCGACCCAGTCAGGATGCGCATTAAAGATAGGGCCTTTTCCTCCTGGAGGCTGATTTCCAGTCCACCCGCCAACAAAACCATACTCGAACCAGGCTTCGACGTGCAAACCTCGTTTATGTCCCTCGGCAATGGCTTCAGCGAGAACATCCCTGCCTTGAAAAGACGGATCAATGAAGACGCCGGTTTCCCTGAAAAACACATCACTTTTCCAGAGCGGGTACCCCCTGCTCCAGACATTCACAAAAACAGTGTTGAAGTTGTTCGCGGCAAGACTGTCCATTGCTTTCGCCAGTACATCTTTCGATGTCAGGTTGTTCCTGGCGAGCCATGTACCACGGAACTCCTGTGAGTTTCCAGTGATACTCAATACGAACAGGATGGCTAAAATTGAAAACATTCTTGACATCAATTCTGAACCTTCAATTTTGCAAACTTCAGCATCAATTGTTTCATATTGTTACCGTCGAAAACAACAGTTACTTTCTGGTTGTCACCAGTACCAACAACAGAGAGCACCTTTCCGAGTCCAAACTGCTCGTGAAACACGCGACTCCCCTGTTTGATCAGGGTCTTCTGGTGTTCCCAGTCAACATATCCGATCGACTGAAATTTCTGAATTATTTTTTCCTTCTTGGTCTTCCTGCCTTTGCGGTTCTGGCTCGCGTCCTCTTCCTTTAGAAGGTTGGTTGAAATCTCATTTATGAAAATTGAGCGATTTTCATAAGCTACCTCGCCGAAGCGGTATCTGGCACGCGCGTGCGAGAGATAGACCTTGTGTTTTGCCCGGGTTACTGCAACGTAGAACAACCTGCGCTCTTCTTCGGTGGTCGCTTCCGGTGAAAACTTGGTTGAGAGCGGGAAGAGTTGTTCTTCAAGTCCCGAAACAAATACAACCGGGAATTCCATCCCCTTCGAACTGTGAACGGTCATCAGTTTGATTGAATTCTCAGACTCATCAATTCCGTCGAGGTCAGTCATAAGATTCACTATCCGGAGGTACTCCTCGATCGAAGATTGAGGATATTTGCTGGAGAATTCAGAGATACTCTTGAGAAAGTCATTCAGGTTGTCGATCTTATCCAGTGATTCGTGAGTTGTCTCTTCGTTGAAAAGACGCTGAAGTTCAAGTTCGGCGACGAGTGCATGTGTCAGTTCCCCAACAGAAAGTTTGTCTCTGAGAACAATATACTTATCGAGCAGTATCTTGAAGTTCTTAACGTTTTTTTGAATTCTTTCCTTTATATCAATCACCTCAAAAACACGACCCATCGTCTCAAAAAGTGTTACTTCGTGCTTTTTGGAGAACGCGATCATTCTTTTGATGGTGGTCATGCCGATCCCGCGCTGAGGGAAGTTCATGATCCTGAGGAGACTCTCCTCATCCATCGGATTGATGATCACTTTCAGATATGCGATAAGATCTTTTATCTCTCTTCTTTTATAATATTCAATACCGCCGTATATCTTGAACGGGCCAACTGATAAGCTTCATCCTTCTCATCCGAGCACTTAATTAGTGAAAGATGTTCTCCCTCTTCGTTTTCTGTGACAATTTTCTTTTCAACGAAAGTTTCATTTCTTGAAATGATCTCGGATGCGGCATCAAGGATAGCGATTGTAGATCTGTAGGTACGGTCCAGAGGGAACTGTTTAACCCTCGAAAAATCTTCCTTGAAGTTGTGTATATTTGAGTGTTTTGCACCTCTCCAGCTGTAGATACTCTGAGAGTCATCACCGATAACGCAGATCTTGCCGGCTTTTGAGCAAAGCAGTTTTATGATTTCATATTGTGCAAGGCTGGTTTCCTGAAATTCATCAAAAAGGAAGTAATCAAATTTCTTTTTGTATTTATTGAAGGCCTTTTTATTATTCCGGAGGAGTTCCAGGGTTTTCAGTATCAGGTCTTCGAAATCCATCGAATCATTGGCAAATATCTTTCGCTGGTATTCCTGATATACCCTGATAAATTTATCTTCCACAGAAGATCTGTCTTCTTTTTTCAGAAGATCTGCAGGAAAGATCATTGAATTCTTTAGAAAGCTGATCCGGCGGGTAACATCCCTCGGATTTAGTGCTTCGCTGTTGATATTAAAATCTTCGATGATGTGCGCAACCAATGACTCTGAATCTTCAGTATCATAGATCGAAAAACTGGTGGAGTAGCCTACTGCTTTTGCTTCGATTCGCAGGATTTTCGCAAATACAGAATAGAAGGTACCAACCCAAGGAAACTCAAGATCTGATTTCCCGAGCAGTTCTCTAACTTTCTGCTTAAGATCGGTTGAAGCCTTGTTCGTAAACGTTGTGCAAAATATCGACTCGGGATCAACTCCCTGATCTAGAAGATAAGCCAATTTATGCGTTACTACCCTGGTTTTACCGGTTCCGGGCCCGGAGATTACAACATGTGGCCCGTTATTATATTCAACAATTGCTTTTTGTTGCGGATTGAGAGTATCAAGTAAAGCCATACCACCTTTTCGTTTTTTTGAATTACAAATATACGAATTTTTTTGCTTCAGGGGAGGTGAAAACTTAGCCCATGCAGTGAACAACCGCTGACTTATAAAAAAAGGCCACCCATGGGGGTGACCTTCTAACTTGTTGTTAACAAAGAGGTTGCATCAGGTTAAGAGGATTTTATACCTCTTTGAACTCGGCATCCTCAACGTTCTTTTCTTTCTGAGCGCTTTCCTGTCCACCCTGAGCACCCTGATTGAAGTTGGCTCCCATTCCCGGGTCAGCTGCTCCCGGTTGTGGCCCCATGTTCTGATACGCTTCCTGAAGTGTTTTCTGGAACTGATCTATTGCCGCCTTGATCTGTTCGGCATTGTCTGTTTTCAGTGCATCTTCAAGTTTTGAGATCTCAGACTCAAGTTTGCTCTTGTAATCAGGAGTGATCTTATCCTTGTTCTCATCCATCATCTTCTTGGCCTGGAAGATAAGGTTCTCGGCAGTATTTCTACTTTCCACCAATTCCCTCTTTTTCTTGTCCTCAGCAGCATGTTCCTGCGCACTACGTTTCATGCGTTCGATCTCATCCTGATTGAGACCGCCGGAACCAGTGATCTTGATCGACTGTTCCTTGCCTGTGTTCTTATCCTTGGCGGAAACGTGCAGGATACCGTTCGCATCAATATCGAAGCTCACTTCGATCTGCGGTACTCCTCTTGGTGCAGGTGGAATTCCGTCGAGATCAAACTTCCCAAGTGATCTGTTGTCGATCGCCATGGGACGCTCACCCTGAAGCACATGAATGGTCACTGATGGTTGACTGTCGGCTGCGGTTGAGAAAATCTCAGTTTTCTTGGTCGGAATTGTTGTGTTTGCTTGGATCATTGTTGTCATAACACCTCCAAGTGTCTCAATACCGAGTGAAAGGGGTGTTACATCGAGAAGGAGAACATCTTTCACATCACCGCTGAGAACACCTCCCTGGATCGAGGCACCTACAGCGACCACTTCGTCAGGGTTAACACCTTTGTGGGGTTCCTTTCCGAAAAGCTGTTTAACGAGTTCCTGCACTGCGGGTACACGAGTGGAACCACCAACAAGGATAACTTCGTTGATCTCACTTTTTGAAACACCAGCATCTTTGATCGCCTGCTCGCAAGGGATTCTCGTACGCTCGATCAGATCCCCGACAAGGCTTTCAAATTTCGCACGCGAAATCGTCTGAACAAGATGTTTTGGTCCGTCCTGGGTTGCGGTTATGAACGGAAGATTGACATCGGTCGAAAGTGATGACGAAAGCTCGATCTTGGCTTTCTCAGCAGCTTCCTTAAGTCTTTGAAGTGCCATTGCGTCACTCCTAAGGTCAATGCCCTCTTCCCTTTTGAACTCATCGGCCAGGAAGTCTATCACACGCTGATCAAAATCATCTCCTCCGAGGTGAGTGTCGCCGTTGGTCGACTTAACTTCAAAAACGCCGTCACCGATCGTCAGGATCGAAATATCGAAAGTTCCACCGCCGAGATCGTAAACCGCAACAGTTTCCTCTTTTCCCTTTTTATCAAGTCCATACGCCAGTGCGGCAGCTGTCGGTTCGTTGATGATCCTGCGGACCTTCAATCCTGCGATCTCACCCGCATCCTTTGTTGCCTGACGCTGCGCATCGTTGAAGTATGCAGGCACAGTAATAACTGCCTCTGTAACTTCCTGGCCCAGATAATCTTCAGCGGTCTTCTTCATCTTCTGAAGGATCATTGCACTGATCTCCTGAGGAGAATAAAGTTTACCGTCGACGTCGACTCTTGCTGTATTGTCTTCACCTGCGACAATCCTGTAGGGTACTTTATGAGTTTCATCGGTTACTTCGTCAACACGGCGTCCCATGAATCTCTTGATCGAGAAAATGGTCTTCTTCGGGTTTGTGATCGCTTGTCTTTTAGCGGCTTGCCCAACAAGGCGGTCGCCTGTTTTAGAAAACGCTACTACTGATGGTGTGGTACGGGTTCCCTCGGCGTTTGGTATTACTACCGGTTCATTTCCTTCCATTACGGAAACACACGAGTTTGTGGTACCAAGATCTATTCCTATGATCTTTCCCATTTTTGCTCTCCTTTTCGTAAATTGTTTTTCAATTCTGTTATTTTCTTAACTGTTAGAGTTACAGCAAAAACCATACCAATTGCAAAAGACGCCGGTTTGTGGCTTTTGTGATTGATCATTTATTTTTTACTGACACATTAAGTGCCATTATGGCACACTGAATGACAAACTGAGTAAATATGTTATCGATCGAAGAATTTGATATTAAATTGGAAACCGAATTAATCGGCCGGAATTTCACTTATCTGGAAGAAGTTGAATCGACGAACAGATATGTTCTTGACTCATCAAATGGAATTAAATATGATGGATCGGTCGTGTTCGCCGAATATCAATCCGCCGGAAGAGGACGTCTCGACAGAAAATGGCTCTCAAGCAAGGAGCAAAATCTTACTTTCACCATCCTGCTTGATCTAACACAACGGGAGATCAGACACCCTCAACTACT
>RHKR01000206.1 GCA_008363265.1 Chlorobiota bacterium | reverse complement strand
CTCGTTAGAGTTAACGGGGAAGATATGCCAAGCGCGCTTCTGCCTCCATTACCATACAAAGAAGTTGATGTGGATGTTTACATCGGGCATCGCAGAAAACAGAATTGATGAAAATATTTAAGAACTTCTTCACTATCTTTATCCTGGCCGGATCGCTCCTGTCCGGTCAGGATTATGTATTCTTTACGAACAGCTCGGTCAGCACCTACTGGGATCCGAGTCTGGGTTCCTATACAGCTCCTTCATTTGTGGAACTGGTGTTCGACAGTAAATTTCCTGTTTCGACCCAATACGCCTTTTCAGGTGCGAACAGTCTTAAACTGAGGTGGCGCTCCATGGAGTCAGGTGCATGGCGACTGGGTGTTGCGGGTTCCGGAAATCCTCTGTTTGATGTTAATTTAAGGGACACCCTTAGTTTTTATATCTATTCTTCAGGTAATGTAAGCGTAGAAAACCTCCCCCTCCTTTACCTTCAGGATAATTCCGGCTCAGCCACGGGAACGGTTCCAATGGGTAACTACCTCTCAGATCTGCCCGCGCATACCTGGAAGAGGGTGCTGGTTCCACTGTCGCTTTTCAGAAACAACGCGGGAACCACCGACCTGACAAAGATAAGATATGTCTTCTTCTCTCGGAACGGCGTTGATACCACCGAGCACATTTGCTTCATCGATGAAGTGAGGATGGTACTTAAAGGCGGGATCGATCCCACACCACCATCAACTCCGACGGGACTGGTGGCGAAAGGCTATGAAAAACATTTCGACCTCAGATGGATGAAGAGCCCTGAGAGTGATGTTGCCGGCTATAATATCTATAAAAAAGAGGGAAACAACTGGATCAGGGCGGGAACTACAAACGCCAACGACAACTATTTCTATGAGTGGATCGGAAGTCTCGGCACCGGCAGGACATTTGCCGTAACAGCGTTCGACACATCCTACAATGAATCCCCTAAAACCCCTGAAATAACCGTTACAACCTCCGCCATGACCGATGAGGATTTCCTCGATATGGTGCAGGCTGCGACTTTCCGCTACTTCTGGCATTACGCGCATCCCGTTTCCGGGCTCGCCCGTGAACGCCTGAACAGCGGCGAAACCGTCACGACCGGTGGCTCGGGCTTTGGGCTTATGGGAATTCCCGTCGGTATCGAACGCGGATACATCACCCGTCAGGAAGGTGCTGAAAGGGCACTAAAAGTTGTGAATTTCCTGCTGACCAAGGCTGACAGGTTCCACGGCGCTTGGTCGCACTGGCTTAATGGCACCACCGGAGCCGTGATCCCCTTCAGTACATATGACAATGGCGGCGATCTGGTGGAGACGGCTTTTCTCGTACAAGGTCTGCTCACGCTTCGCGGTTACTTCGATGCTCAGACACCTCTTGAAACAGAAGTGAGGGCCAAGATCACTCAGGCATGGGAAACTGTCGAGTGGAATTGGTACAGGAGATACGCTAACACATTTAAACTTTACTGGCACTGGTCGCCAAATTATGGCTGGCAGATGAACATGCCCGTTTCAGGTTATATGGAAGCGATGATAATGTACATGCTCGCCATCGCCTCACCGACCTATCCGATGCCCGCCAACTCATACTGGCTCGGATGGACCGGAAGCGGTTACCAGAACACAGGCACCTACTATGGCTTTAGGCTGTGGGTTGGTCAGAACACAGGCGGACCCCTGTTCTTCGCGCATTACTCTTACCTCGGCTTCGACCCGAGGCACAAGAAAGACCAATACGCAAACTATTTCGACCACAACAGAAATCAGACCCTCGTAAACAGGGCTTACTGTATCGCCAATCCTAAAGGCTACGCGGGATACGGTCCAAATACATGGGGACTTACAGCTTCAGATAACCCCTGGGGTTACTCGGCTCACGAACCCACAAGCTGGGGTGACAACGGAACCATTGCCCCGACCGCGGCACTTTCATCCATGCCATACACCCCCGTCGAGTCTATTGCTGCTCTTAAGAACATGTACAGAACCTACGGCGCAAACCTTTGGGGAGTCTACGGCTTTAAGGACGCGTTCAATCCGCAGCAGAACTGGTTCGCTTCAAGCTACCTCGCAATCGATCAGGGGCCTATCCTCGCGATGATAGAGAATTACAGAACGGGTCTGTTGTGGAACAAGTTCATGTCGAATCCCGAGATCGCTCCCATGTTAACGGCGATTGGTTTTATTCCTGACACCACCACTTCAGTAGAGGATGAAACCCCTGCAGAAGTGCCATCTGAGTTCAAATTGGATGGGAATTACCCGAACCCGTTCAATCCCTCGACAAAAATTGTCTTTTCACTCCCCGAAAGTGCACCGGTGGCACTTCAGATATTCAATGCCTTGGGTGATCTGGTTTATGAAACCAAGTCGCAGTGGTTCGAGCGGGGGAGAAACGAATTTTTTTGGAACGGCCAAAACAGCGGGAATACGGCCGCGCCTTCAGGAGTTTACCTCTATAAAATAAGTGCGAACGGTACCACCCTTACCGGTAAAATGGTGATGATGAAATGAATGGTTGGAGGAAGCAGGTCAACCTGAGACTCAGATTGGTTTTGGCAGTGGGTTTGATCCTGCTTCCTTTATTATTCATTTCGGCCGGCTGTTCAGACACTAAGAAGGATGTTACTGAGATCACCTTCTGGGGCATGGGCTCCGAGGGGGAGAAGATACAGAAACTTATCCCCGAATTTCACAAAAGAAACCCCGGCATCAGGGTAAAGGTGCAAATGGTCCCCTGGACGGCGGCTCAGGAGAAGCTTATCTCCTCATTCGCAGCCGACAACACCCCTGATATCTGTCAGCTCGGTAACACCTGGGTGCCGCAGTTCGTGCTTCTGGAAGCCCTTGAACCCCTCGATGGCTATATATCTAGAAGCAAGGTTGTGAAACCGGAATTCTACTTCAAAGGGATCTGGAACACTAATGAAGTGGAGGGGAAGATCCACGGCATCCCCTGGTACATCGACACCCGGATAATCTATTACCGTAAAGATATTTTTGCAAAGGCCGGCTACAATGAGCCGCCAAAAACATGGGATGAACTCCTCGATCTCTCACGGAAGATCGTGAAACTGCAGAACGATCCGAACAAATACGCGATTTACCTCCCCACTAACGAGTGGGCACCTTTTGTGATCTTCGGTTTGCAGAACGGTTCCGACCTGATAAAGAACAACTGGACATACGGCAACTTCAGCGGTAAAGAGTTCGTTGAAGCATTCAAATACCTGATCAGGTTTCATAAAGAGCGTCTCACTCCCATGGGCGTTTCCCAGGTAACCAATGTTTACCAAGCGTTCGAGCAGGAGTTTTTCGCAATGTATATCTCGGGACCATGGAACATCCCTGAGTTCAAGCGCTGGATGAAAGATTCAACAGGAGAGAAGTGGGGTACGGCACCACTTCCGGGGAAACACGGTTATCCCGGGGCATCGCTGGCGGGGGGATCGAGTCTGGTTGTCTTCAAAAATTCAAAGAACAAGGCAGCTGCCTGGAAGTTTGTTGAGTTCCTTTCAGAGAAGGAAACACAGCTCGCGTTCTTCCGCGAAACCAACAACCTCCCGGCAGTTGTATCAGCCTGGGATGAACCTTATTTTAAGAACGATCAGTTCATTCAGGCATTTTACGAACAATTCAAGAATGTTGTGGCCACGCCCAAAATACCTGAATGGGAGCAGATTGTCTTCGCTAAACTTCAACAGTACGCCGAGTACGCCGCCCGCGGCACAATGACCGAGGAAGAGGCGATGAAAGCGATGGATAAGGAAGTTAATGTGATACTTGAGAAGAGAAGATGGTTGTTGAGTGATCAGTGATCAGTGATCAGTGATTAGTGATCAGTGATTAGTTATTAGCTATTATCCGCCGCCGCGGAATTAGCGGTTCTTAGTTTCACAGGTTTTTAATGCGCCGCGGCGCACATAAGTTCATAAGTTCTTTCGTTCTTGAGTTCTGAAAAAAAAGTTTATGAGAAAAGCAGCATATATATTTTTGGCACCGGCGCTTACGGCGATATTTGTTTTCTTCTTTATCCCGGTGATAAGCGCGTTCGTTATCAGTTTCACTGATTTCGATATCTATGCCATAGGCAACTACAGCAAGTTCCGGTTTACCGGGTTGGATAACTATATCAAGTTGTTCGACAACCCATTGTTCTGGAAGGCACTGAAGAACACCTTCTTCTTCGTGGTTGTCTCGGGACCGCTTTCAATAGCTGTTTCACTCGGAGCCGCGATACTGCTTAACTCAAAACTGGTGAAGTTCAAGGGTGTGTTCCGTCTGGTATATTTTATGCCGGTTGTTACCACACTTGTTGCGGTTTCGATCGTGTGGCGGTTCATTTATCACCCTGAATTCGGTTTGTTGAATTACGGTTTGAGCTTTATCGGGATCGACAAGATCGACTGGCTCGGTGACCCGAACTGGGCAATGCCTTCGATCATCATTCTTTCGATCTGGAAGAACTTCGGTTACAACATGATCATTTTTATCGCGGGATTGCAGAACATACCGGAAGAACTGTACGAGGCAGCTCACATTGAAGGGGCAAACGCCTGGCAACGGTTCACAAAGATCACACTGCCGATGCTGGCGCCGACAACAATTTTCATAACGATCATCACAATGATCGGATACTTCCAGCTCTTCGCGGAGCCTTACATCATGACTCAGGGTGGCCCGCTGGACAGCACCCTCAGCATTGTTCTTTACATGTACCAGGAGGGATTCCGCTGGTGGAACATGGGGTACTCATCATCGATCGCATTCGTGCTGTTCGTGATAATTCTTGCGGGCACGCTCTTGCAGATGTGGTACCAGAAGAGGAAGGAGGCCTGAGATGAAGAAGTTCATGCTGCATGCTTTCCTCGTGATCACAGGTTTTCTGACACTTGCGCCGTTTATCTGGATGGTTTCAGCATCATTCATGCACGATGGTCATGCATCAGTTTTCCCGCCGAGGTTTCTGCCCGATGAGTTCACGCTGACGCAGTATGAAACCCTCTTTTCACGGCTGGATGTGTCGCGAAACCTGCTGAACAGCTTTATGCTTTCGGTGATAGTTACAGTCGTATCCCTGGTTTTTAACTCGATGGCGGGGTTCGCGTTCGCGAAGTACCGTTTCGCGGGGAAGGATGCGATCTTCAAACTGCTTTTGAGTTCGATGGTCATCCCGGCTCAGGTTACGATGCTCCCTTTGTTCCTGATGCTCAAGGAGTTCGGATTCATGAATACGTACATGGCGATCATTATTCCCGGTCTGGCGAACGTCTTCGGCATATTCCTGATCAGGCAGTATGTGATGGCGATACCCGACAGCCTCATTGAGTCGGCGAAGATAG
>RHKR01000205.1 GCA_008363265.1 Chlorobiota bacterium | reverse complement strand
TCAAGTTTAGGATCAACAACACTGATACGGTTGTTCAGGTATTTGTTGTTCTGGATGTAGAATGTTGTGATAACCCTTCTGGCACCATAGAGATCACAGTTGGAAATGATTCCTGAAACAGGTGATGTAGGGTCATTTCCCCACATACCTACTGCGGTTTCGAATGTAAGGGTTTCAGTGCCGATCTGGCAGTTATCTATCAGAATATCGTTCGGTGCAACGCCAACGGTTCCTATTGAACCGTCAACCGCGATACCGGCAGCCTGTGCAGTTCTCGAAGTGTTGACCGAGATGATCTTCAGGTTCTGAATGGTGATAAAGTCGGAATTGTCCTGCACTTCAACAGCCCATCTTCCGGTGGCGTTGTCGAAGCTGAACTGCATGTCTCTGGTTCCGTCGGCCGGGTTACCGTTTGAGCCATCGACAGTTACATAGTTCGAGTTCAGGATCGTGAAAAACTCGTTTGAAGCGTTCAGTCCCGTGAATGTAACCACAGGTTGCTTGCCGGCAGCAGGTTTGATCACGAGGCGGTTGGTTGCCGTGAATGTTTGATTGTTTATCATGCAATGAGCGGTTTCGGTAAGGTTACCGTCGATGATGAAATAAACCACGCCATTGGCGCCGTTAGCAGTGATGGCCGCGCATGCATCAGACAGGGAAGCGAAACCCTGCGGGTTTGCGCCTTGGGGTATGTAATATGTTCCCGAGAGGGTCTGAGCGCTCAGGTTTCCGATCCCGAGGAACATGAATAAAAGTGCGAATGATGTGAGAATTCTTTTCATTCTGATCTCCGTTTAGGTTATTGTGATGATGATTAAATCAGCACCTAAACTTAAGCAATAATCGGGAAACCACAAAGGAAGTGTGACCTGTGAACTGTGAAGTATATAGTCGAGGGCTGATGGCAGAAGGTTGAATCCTCACTCCGCCGAAGGCGGATCGTCACTCACCACTCACCACGGATAGCGGACAACAAAAAAGGCTGCCCCGTTGAGAGACAGCCTTTGTTGAAATAGCTATTTTGTCAGGAAGGAGAGAATTTTATTTCCGTTCTCAAATTTTCCGGAGAAAAGGTTTGAAATCGAGTATTTCCCACCGCCGGTGAAGAAAAGTGTGGTGAAGATGGTCAGATAAAGAAGAGACATCTCCATCTTACCGAACGGGTCGCCGCCGTGGGCGATAAACGCCGCGACAAACATGGTTACGATCAGAAAGATCGAAGAAAACCTTGTGAAAAGGCCTGCCACGATAAATAGCGCGAAGAAAAACTCGGCCGACATCGCAAGGAAAAGACTGGCTTTCATCCCTATCCCAAGAAAATCAAGGAACTTGATCTCGTCACCCGAAAAAAACTTGTTAAACTTCCCAAGCCCGTGTCCAAATGCCATGAACGCGCCCGCGAAAACCCTCAATATCAATAAACCGATGTCAGTCATCTATTCTTTGCTCCAATAATGTGTGATTGTGAATATATGTTATAACATCAATTATTGAAGGAATGGTTCCCGTGAGTGGTTATCCGGTGTATATCAGGAAATGTGAGATGGGTTGCAAATTTTATATATCAGACTATACATAATTTGCAAACCACTGTCAAGTTATTGAGAATAAAAGGGATAGCGCCGCCAAATAAGGGATGACGGCGCTGTTTGAAGGGTTATAACCAGCTTCTGTAGCCGAAAATAGATGTTGAAATGCTGTTTCCGGTATCACGGTTTATATGGTATCACTTTAATAAAAGTATCTTTATACTTTTTGTTCCAAACGCTGAATCAACTCTAAGAAAGTAAACACCTGATGGAAGTGAAGCTCCATTGAAGCGAATTCTATGAGAACCTGCGGATATTTCTCCGTCGATGATCTTTGCTACTTCGCTTCCTTTTATGTCAAAAACGGATCCTCGGACATAGCCTGATTCAGGAAGATACAAGTTGAAGACGGTCTCAGGATTAAATGGATTCGGGTAATTCTGGGAAACCGTGAAAGAACCTGGAGTGAAAGACGGAACTTCCTCTTCAATATCAGTGATACCTCCATTTTCAGTATAAAGAATTCCTCCCACATCGGAAAGATAGATTCTTTGTGAATTAAGAACTGAAAATTGGTTTGTTGCTGTTTGGGATATCTGCTGAATTTTTTGCCAAGATGCTCCCGCATCATTTGATTTTAAGATACCCTCACTCGACATGACATATAACTCGGATGGCCCCTTAACTTGAAAACTATTGCCATACAGCATCCAGTTTAAATTCGGAGGGGTAATGTTTGTCCATGTCAGTCCGCCATCGGCAGTTTTAAGTACAAATGAATTGAAGTTCTGCTTGCCAACCATGTACCCAATCTGGCTGTCAAAAAATTTCAAGCCGTTCAAGTCGGCTCCGTCATAACCGGTAACGACCGATCTGTTCCAGAGGAGGCCTCCGTTCGTCGTCCGAAGGAAGTTCCCACCCCATCCACACGCAAAACCGTAATTCTCATCGATGAATTGCACACTTGCCAACAGATTCGAAGTAAATGAGGTCTGGTTCCCCCATGTAACACCCCCATCGAGTGTTTTATATATCGAACCATTTGAAAGGACGATCCACCCAAACTGGTCATTGAGCATGTAGTGATCTTCCAACGCGATCGAAGTGTAGAGTTTTTTCCAGTAAAGGCCACCATCGGTCGTTTTTACCAGGGAAATTGTGAAATTTGTTGGTGATAGTTGATGGTTAGCAATAGCATAACCCGTGGTTGTTGTTTTGAAGTCGAAGTTGTTAAGTCCGATTATGTTCGGAATATCGGATTGAATCGAGATCATTTGCCATTTCTGACCATCTGTTGTCTTAAGCAAACATCTCGACCGGTTGATGTAATCATCGTTCCCTGCCCAGGAGTGGCTTTGGTCGAAGCTGAAGATGGATTTAGGGTCCCATTCCTTCCTGTCCCATTGCTGTCCGCCATTCGTTGTATGGTTTATAACATTGCTGCCTGTATTAAATGCGACACCTTTGGAAGGAGAATCGAAGACGATCCTGTCACCATAACCATCAGGTACTGTGCTGACATCAGACCAGTTCTCTCCGTGATCAACAGATTTCATCAGTCCACCCCCGGTTTTTAACATATATGCAGTTCCGGTGCTAAAATAGACGAGTGATGGTGAAAAAGAACTTCCGCCGATACTGATGTCGATCACCCTCCATGTACTGCCACCATCGGTGGTTTTTACCACTTGTCTTGCAAGACTTGTCGAGATCAATCCGTTGTTCGCGTCAATAAAATCGAGTGAATAGGAGTAATTATAGCCAATTGTTGAGGGGAGCGCAAAAGATATCCAGGTGTTACCACCATCGGTGGTTTTAAGGGCTCTCTTGTTGTTGGCTGTTATCCATCCGGAATTTTCATCAACAAAATCAAGATCATTGTAATATGAACCGGGGTCAACCTTAATTGTCGTCCAATTATCACCACCGTCAGTTGATTTTATTATCACACTTTCATCTATCGTACCGTTTTTTGTGAGCCCGATGACCACAATAACATTCGAAGAGAGCATCTGAACATCAGTAAAACTGGTTACGAAGGGGTCGAAGGGAGGACCATATTTCCTTTCCCAATTGTTCCCACCGTTAACAGTTTTCATGATGAGCCCTCGATCACCAACGGCAAAGCCAACTGATGTCGCGAAAAAATCCACACTGTTCAGAAAATGGTTTACTGAACCATCACGGAATTTATACCCGAGAGCGGTTCCTTTCCATGACTCGCCGAAATCGTCAGATTTCCAGATCCCTGATCCGACGGCTATCAGCGTGTTATTATCAATAAATGCTATTTTTTTGATATTTGCAGGGGTTTGGAAGTACCAACCCTCCTGAGCAGACAAACTTACTAAGATTGCCGAGAAGACTACAAAGGTAATAACCTTTTTCATTATATCTCCGGTATTTATGGAAGTCTGCAGTAAAATACAAAATAAATCGCATAGAAGCAAATTTCGCTCATCAAATATGCGAATTTAAGAGAATTTAGTATAGTCTGAACTTCAAATAACCAAGATTGGAAGAACGGTTAGCGCCGCCAACCAAGGGATGACGGCGCAGTTTGAAGGGTTATAAACGGCTTCTGTAGCCGAAAGACTGGACGAAATTCTCTTCCACATTGAGTTTGCGGCTTGAGATCAGGTATGCACCAAAGACGCCGAGGCCACCCTGGATGTTGGAGTAAACCACTTCGTCGAGGCGGACGGAGTAGTCGTCAAGGAAGCCTTCGGTCGAACCGTAGTAGTTGCCGAGGTTTTTGTCCATTACCAGCACTTCGAGGATGGCGTCCTGGATCACGTATGAATATTTGTCGTTGTCACCTTCTGAGATGTCGCGCAAAATCTTGTTGATGGCGGCATACTCATAAACGAGGATCTTGTCACGCGTGACTCCGGGATAGAGAGGCTTCTGAATGCCCGCCACATCAGCGAACTTGAGGGGTATCTCCTTTTTGTAGCCTGTAACCACGCCGTTCTTGTCGGTCGCGTAGTAAAGGGTCAGCTTGGGGACGAAGATGTAATCGGGGGAAGCCGACCATTGAATGGTAAGCGCCTTTTCCGTGGGATTATCAGTGATCGTTGAGATATACTGCTTCGAAAGCCGGAAATCAAGGTCCCGTGGGACTACACACTTGGCCGAAAGATTGGTCCCGTCGGGCATCGTCGCGAAGAGGGAGAGTGTGTCATTTGAACGGGCTCTCATCGAGTTTAGCTTGTAAACGGGTGCCGGTGCGCCGTATTTCTGACCGATCTCGGTCGAAACCGTATCCCGGAAAATATAAGCCAGGTCATAGAATGTTGACGCGATCGTTATCCTGGCCCCGCTTACAAAAGGACTTGTTGTGTTTACCGATGGATTGTAACCCGGCACATCATATGATTTCGCCACAACCGCGAGCTGGTTCACCGAATCACCTTTGATCACCAGGTTGATCATGTATTTTTCCTGATAATTCTTTTTTGGATCGAATGAATTCTCGCATCCCGAAACCAAAACAAAAAACATCAGAAGTATGGCTGCTGAAAAAATTCTGTTCATCATATCTGCACCTTAAGAGAGAGTGAAGGGAGGAAAGGGAGCATATCGACGCGCTCGCCGGTCTTGTCGTCAAAGTAGAAGATGTTTCGGCGGTCGTAGACATTGATGATGCTGAAATCGAGCGTGCACGTCATGAAATAGATGAAGAGGGTCTTTGATACGCCGATATCCATCCTGTGATAAACGGGGAAGCGCTCTGAATTTACCGCTCCGTAAAGGGCTTTGGGATCATACTGCCCGAGCACGAGCCACTGCTTCCAGAAGTCATTGATGCTGAAGCGGTCGATGTATCCGCCGAGCGG
>RHKR01000204.1 GCA_008363265.1 Chlorobiota bacterium | reverse complement strand
AGGAATCATTGTTCACGGAGCGAAGCTTCTCTTCGCTTATGGCGAGGCTACAGTTCCGAAAGTTACCGTGGTTCTCAGAAAAGCCTATGGCGGTGCCTATGATGTAATGGGTTCCAAACACCTCAGAGGTGACATCAACTACGCCTGGCCGACAGCCGAGATCGCTGTAATGGGTCCCAAAGGTGCCATCGAGATCCTTCACAATAAAGAGATCTCCGCCATCACTGATGACAAAGAGCGCGTTGCATTCATCAAACAGAAGGAAGAGGAGTACAAGAACAAGTTCGCCTCACCTTATGTTGCCGCGAAATATGGTTATCTTGATGATGTTATCGAACCAAGGAACACCAGGTTCAGAGTTATCAGGGCTTTACAGTCGCTGGCGACCAAAAAGGATACACTTCCTCCAAAGAAACACGCGAACATACCGCTTTAAGGAGCTGCCATGAAGTTAACGAAAATAATGGCACTCGTGATCGTTGTGATGATGATGGTGACAGTTTATCCGCAGTCCACTTCCCCGGTGCCCGCCGCTGATTCTGCGAAAACCACCGCGGTCGATTCCACGGCAAAGCCGGCAAAGGACGCAAATGTCAGTGAACTGATACATCTGAATCCTTCAAAAACGATGGATGACATAAAAGGCCACGGGAACAGTTTTACACTTACGTTCATAGGAATGGGAGTTGTGTTCTTTGCCCTCGCGGCACTTTACCTCACATTCACTGCAGCGAGTAAACTGATAAGACACTCAGTGGCCACAAAGCACTCAAAAACCAATCCGGAAAAGGCTTCTGCCGTTAAAGCGGAGGAAATGAGTGCTGAAGTGAATGCGGCTATCGCGATGGCGTTGTATGAATATTTCAACGCTAATCACGATCAGGAAAACGCGATCCTTACCATCAACAGGGTGTCGAGAATGTATTCACCATGGAGCTCCAAGATCTACAATCTGCGGCATCATCCAAGAAACTGGTAACCCACGAGGAAGACTATGAAAAAATTCAACTTTAAAATAAACGGCAATGATTACCACGTTAATGTAAAGAACGTTGAAGGTGACTACGCTGAAATAGAAGTAAACGGAACTAAATACGAAGTAGAGATCGAGAAGAAACTCGCTCAGCCGATCACACCACGTCTTGTCAGGGAACGCGCCGTTCCTTCTACTGACTCTGACAGGCAGGTGGCAAAAACCACAAAGCCTGCCCCAAAATCAGGTGGTGTTAAGAGCCCGCTCCCCGGAACCATCCTTGAGGTTTTCGTAAAAGAAGGCGATACTGTGAAGATGGGTGACAGGCTGCTCGTACTCGAGGCCATGAAAATGGAAAACAAACTCGATGCCGACAAGCAGGGTGTGATAAAAGAAGTGAAGGTCAGACCGGGTGACACTGTTATGGAAGGTGATGTTCTGCTGGTTATAGGGGATTAGTATGGAAACCCTTATAAATTTCTTTAACTACACCGGATTTGCGAACATTACCATCGGCCACGCGGTAATGATCTGCGTGGGGTTGATATTCATCTACCTCGCAATAACCAAAGAGTACGAGCCACTGCTTCTGATTCCGATCGGTTTCGGTATTATCGTTGGCAACATCCCCTTCCTCGAGAACGCGGGACTGGGAATTGGCATTTATGAGAAGGGAAGCACTCTGAATTACCTGTATTTCGGTGTACTTCAGGGTATCTACCCTCCACTCATTTTCCTCGGAATTGGTGCCATGACTGATTTTTCCACATTGCTCTCGAACCCCAAGCTTATTCTACTTGGTGCAGCTGCTCAGATAGGTATCTTTATTACTTTTGTTGGAGCGATCGCACTCGGATTCACTCCGAATGAGGCCGCTTCGATCGGTATAATTGGTGGAGCTGACGGCCCAACCGCTATCTTCCTGTCTTCAAAACTGGCACCGCACCTCATCGGCGCGATCGCCATTTCGGCATACTCATATATGGCACTGGTACCATTGATCCAGCCGCCAGTGATGAGATTGTTGACGAATGACAAAGAACGCCTCATCAGGATGAAACCACCAAGAGTGGTCTCGAAAACCGAAAAGATCATGTTCCCGATCCTGGGCCTATTGCTCACTACTTTCATTTCACCAAGCGCGTTGCCGCTTCTTGGAACTCTCTTCTTCGGAAACATTCTAAAAGAAAGTGGTGTAACGAAAAGGCTTGCGGACACTGCAGCAAGACCCATGATCGATATCGTAACCATTTTGCTGGGGCTAACAGTTGGTGCTTCAACACAGGCAACAACTTTCCTTACGCCACAGTCGGTTCTTATCTTTGTTCTCGGCGCGTTGTCATTCGTGGTAGCCACTGCCGGTGGTGTCATGTTCGCGAAGTTCATGAATCTCTTCCTGAAGGCTGAGGACAAGATCAATCCCTTGATCGGTAACGCGGGTGTTTCCGCCGTTCCCGACAGCGCGAGGGTTTCGCAGATCGTTGGCCTTGAGTACGACAAGTCCAATCACCTTCTGATGCATGCCATGGCGCCAAATGTTGCCGGCGTTATCGGAAGCGCGGTCGCGGCGGGTATTCTGCTGAGTTTTATGACAAGCTAACAGCAAAAGATCAGTTGTATTTACGAGCGTGATCCCTGATCTTTCAGAATCGGGGATCACGCTTACGATTATAAAGGAGAATTCATCAAATTCTTCTTGACTATTGATCTGAATCTTTCTAATTTTATGAAGTAAAATATATTTCTTTTTTGTCGATAAGTGAAACAATTGTTACATTTTAATTTTGACAAGAAGTAACCGGATCCAAAAAACAAAAAATACATACGGAGAGAGAATGGCAAAGTATAAAATAGCCTGGTTGCCCGGCGACGGTATCGGTATCGAAGTACTCGAAGCCGCCAAAATAGTTCTGGACAAAACCGGACTTGATGCTGAATACATACACGGAGATATTGGGTGGGAGTTCTGGAGAACTGAAGCCGATGCACTTCCGCAAAGAACCGTTGACCTGCTGGAAAATGTTGATGCCGCCATGTTTGGTGCCATCACTTCAAAACCTAAAAAAGATTCCGAAGCCGAACTTATCCCTGAACTGCAGGGAAAGGGCCTAATCTACAGATCACCGATCGTCAGAATGCGCCAGATGTTCGACCTCTACACCTGCCTCCGCCCCACCAAAGGTTATAAGGGCAATGCTCTTAACTACAAAGAAAACATCGATCTCGTCGTTTTCCGCGAGAACACTGAAGACCTCTACTGCGGTGTTGAGTTCGCCCCAGTTCCTCAGGAAGTTGCTGATGTGCTGGCCAAACACTCGAAACCGTTCAATGTTTTTGCCGGACTTGGCGCCGAAGAATACGCCATCAACTGCAAGATAAACACGAAAAAAGGTTCAGAGAAGATCATCAGAGCCGCTTTCGAGTTTGCCCGCAAGAACAACCGCAAAAAAGTTACGATCATCCACAAAGCAAATGTTGTAAGAGCCACTGATGGCCTCTTCTTCGATATCGCGAAGGAAGTAAGGAAAGACTATCCTGAGATCGAGATGGATGACGCGAACATCGACGCGATCACAATGTGGCTGCTCAAGAACCCCCACAACTATGATGTGCTGGTTGCGACAAACCTGTTCGGCGATATCATCTCCGATCTTTGCGCTCAGATGGTTGGCGGACTCGGTTTCGGCTGTTCAGGAAACATCGGTGACAAACTCGCGGTTTTCGAGCCTACACACGGTTCAGCCCCCAAATATTTCGGTCAGTACAAGGTTAACCCGATCGCTACAATCCTCGCGGCAAAGATGATGCTCGAGTGGCTAGGCGAACAGGAACTTGCCGACAAGGTTGAGAACGCGGTCGCACGCGTGATCGCCGAAGGCAAGTACAAAACCTACGACATGGGCGGCAATACCAAAACACTCGAAATGGCCGAAGCCATCGCTGCTTATATTTAAGGAGCAAATCACCACAGAGCGCACAGAGCCCACTGAGAAGGTATTAGGTATTAGGTATAAAAACCTGATCCGCGTGAATCCGTAAAATTAGCGTGTTTTCGCGTCCTGGTAAACTCCTCTGTGTCCTCTGTGTGCTCTGTGGTTTAATTTAGCGTTCACATAATTAAAACGATTGAGTTTACGATGAGAGAGAAAGTTTTAAAAATATGGCCGGAGATCAACTGGATACAGGATCCCGAACTTAGAGAACAAACCCTGCAATGCTGGATCTACGCGATAGAGAACAGTGTGCTGTCACCTGAAGACCTTGATGTTATTCCTTTTTCGCTTCTGATCAAGGACTGCAATGTTTCCTTCATGAACCACAAGCGCACAGCCGTGCAGCTTTCGGTTGAGATCGCTAAGATAATGAAGAACAACTTCGGCGACTCGATAAAATTCAATATGGACCATGTTATTTCAGGCGCCATCCTGATCGATGTGGGCAAGCTGATCGAATACGACATGAAAGACGGTAAGCTCATCACTTCACCGGCCGGTAAACTCGTTAGACATCCGTTCAGCGGACTTGCGATCGCCGACCGTTTCGGTATTCCCGCGGAAGTGCAGCACGTCATCGCCACTCACTCGAAAGAGGGTGACCTCGGCTACAGAACCGTTGAGTCGCTGATCGTGCATCACGCCGATTTCGTAAGCTTCGAACCATTCAAGGCTTGAGGTTAGTGATGGCTCAGAATCTGGTTGAAAAGATCGTTCAGCGTTATTCATCCGGATACGCTGAGGGGTACAAGGTGCAGTCGGGTGATTATGTAATGATCCACCCGAAGCATGTGATGACCCACGACAACACAGGCGCGGTTATTCCAAAATTCAAAGAGACAGGCGCCAAAAAACTTGCCAATCCAAGGCAGGTGGTGCACACTCTCGACCACAATATTCAGGACACGACCGAGAAAAACCTCGAAAAATACCGCAGGATCGAAGAATTCTCCCGCTCGATGGGTGCCGATTTCTATCCCGCGGGTCGGGGTATCGGGCATCAGATAATGATCGAGGAAGGTTACGCTTTCCCCGGTGCTCTCGCGGTTGCTTCCGACAGTCACTCCAACATGTACGGCGGAATGGGATGCCTCGGCACTCCTGTCGTTAGAACCGATGCCGCGGCAATTTGGGTAACAGGTAAGACGTGGTGGCAGATACCACCTGTCGCGAAAGTGATCCTTAAGGGCCAACTTAACCCAGGTGTTACGGGCAAAGACCTTATCATCACCCTCTGCGGTTACTTCTCGAAAGATGAAGTGTTGAACCACGCGGTTGAATTCACGGGTGATGGCGTTAAATATCTCACCATCGACCAGCGTCTTTCGGTTGCCAACATGACGACCGAATGGGGCGCGCTTGTTGGACTCTTCCAAATTGATGATGTCACTATCGATTGGCTG
>RHKR01000203.1 GCA_008363265.1 Chlorobiota bacterium | reverse complement strand
AGAGAAGGGATTCATCATCGGTGGTGAATTTACCCGACGCTGATATCGACCGCTGTATCTCTTCCTTCTGAAGCGTAATTGTTGTAACCGGAATTGTGTCACGGTCTGAAAGCACTCTGCTCTCATCCGGGTCATCGCAACCTGTCAGGATGAATATCTGAAAGATCGCGAGGGAATATTTGATCAAATGCTTTGCGTTCATTTTATTTGGCGGGTCTGGTTTTTGGGTTGTGTCTCTCATATTCGGCCAGGGCGGTAAGTACGCGGAATTTGCAGATATTGGCATTCAAACCCGCTATCGAGAGTTGTGCCCGTGCGTCCACGGTTTCGATGAATGTGCCGGCCCCTTCATTCCATGCTTTTTCAGCCAGTCTGGCGTAGGAAGCCGCAGTTTTTAGGAGACTTTCTGCGGTTTTGTAATTGGTAAAGGCGGTTTTTAGTTCATTCACGGAAGTGGCAGCGGCCAGTTTCAGGGCATTTTCGGTCTGTTTCAGATCAAGTTCACTGCTTTTTAAGTCGAGCTCTGCTGACTCGATCCTTCTCAGTGATCTGAAACCTTCAAACAGGGGAAGTTCGAGCTCGATACCAAAAAAGTAATAGAACGACTCTCTGTTCACCGCCCAGTCGCTGTTTTGCAGGCCGAGATCAAGCATTCCGCTTATCCTCGGGATCCAATCCGAGCGGTTAAGCTCCAGGAGTGAGCGGTTTATTCCCTGAACCGATCTGAGCAAAAGCACTTCATCACGCTCTGTCGGGGGTACCACTTCAATTTCGGTCAGGTCGGCGGGCAGCTTCACTGAGTCGACTTCGACCGGCGTGTTCAGGTCCCGGTTCAGCAGGAAATTGACGTACCAGGCGGCCTTCTGGGAATCGGCGCGTGCCTGCGCGAGTGTGGCCTCGATGCTCTGGATCTCACTTTCAGCCCTGAGAACATGGAGAGGCAGTCCCTTGCCGTTGGCGAGGAGTGATTCGGCCACTCTCTTTGCCTCCCCGGCGAGTTTTTGGGCAGCGATATGAATGTTGATCGCTTCGACAGCGGTGAGGTGGTTCCAGTACGCGGTCTTGATCTCCCTGATCAGGTCGAGCTTGAAGATATTGGTTTCATGTTCCGTGATCCTCAGTTTTGCCTCGGTGATATCCCTGTTGTAGCCGATCTCCGGGTTGAGAAACGGCATGGTCGTGCGCACTCTGGTATCATAGAACCGGAGCGGGAAGAATCCCTCTTTAACATTGTCGATCTGCGGGAAAATATCGCGGGAGAGCAGTTGGTTGAGAGTGGAGTAGACGGGGTTCATCAGATCACCGACCGGTATCGCGATCGCCCTCCCCCCTTCGCCATGGGAATAGGTTGAGAACAGCGATACTGAAGGAAGCCAGAGGCTTTTGGCAATTTCGAGGGCTTTTACCGCTTTATCATACGATATAAGTCTCTGCCGGATAACTACATTGTTCTGCAATCCTTCGGCAAGATAACGGTCGAGCACTGTGCTGTTCTGGGCAAAAAGGGGCAGGCAAAACATCAGGAACAAAACCGTGCGTGGCCGCCATCCTCCATTCATCTTCTGATCCTCACTGGAAAACAATACCTGTACAAAAATAAATAAATTGTTGATTTCTTTCTCATTATCCTGTGATTATTTATGTTGCTTAATTACTGACACAAATTCCCCGGTTGCCCTGAATGAACGACAAAATTGCTTCAAATTATGAAAAGGAACCCTCTCTCTTCCAACTGATCCGCGGTCTGACCGGGAACGAACTCCGCGATGAGCGCGCCTCATTCATTATTGCCGCGGTGTTAAACCTGCTTGCCACATTATCCGTTCTGTCGATCCCGTGGCTGATCCAGAAAGTGATAGATGAAGTGTTGCCTTCCCGCGATACTCAGGGGCTCGCCGTTTATGCCTTGATCATCATGGCGGGTTTGATCCTTTATATCACTCTTTGGAGTGTTCACATCTCAAAGATCGCGGGATCGGTCGAGCGGGTGTTTTACCGGGTCAGGGAAAAGCTGATGATGTCGATCCTCTCGAAAAGACACGATTTTTACGGCCGTTTCAAGGAGGGGGACCTGATCACACGGGTATCGGCGGATGTTGAAATGGTGGCCACAACCTTCTTCGAGAGGGCAGTGAGCGCCACTCTCTCATTCCTGATCGCCATTGTTATTGCGGTAACGATCATCATCTGGAAATGGGAGCTCGGACTGATAAGTCTGGCCTCGATCGCTCTGTATGGCCTGTTGGTGAACAAACTGGGTGAGCCTGTGTCACGTCTCTCTGCAAAAGTAAGGGAAGCGCTGTCGGGACAGAACACCACCGCCATCGACCTGATAAACGGCGAAAAGGAGATCAGATTCTTCCATCAGCAGAAGGAAATGGTGGAAAGATTCGGGGTTGCCGCGGATAAATTCCGGGAAGCCAACACACGGCTCCTCCGCTACACCTGGATCACACTGAGCGCCGAAGAAGCGATCGGTATGATCATCGGTTTCATTCCTTTCCTGGCGGGCGGATTGCTGATCTGCCTGCAGCTCGATCCAACTCTCTCCGTCGGTGTCCTCTTCGCCTATTACACCTACGTTTCACACCTTATGCTCGCGCTTTACGACGGGGTGGAGGGGATCACGAAGTTTATGGGGGTGCGTCCCGCGGTGGAGAGGATCAGCGAAATTCTCAACTGGCCCGGGGAACAGGCGAAGGCTGATTCCCGGACAACACTTCTCCCCGATAATGAGAAATTCGAGTTCAGAAATGTATCATTTTCATATCCCGGCGGGAAACCTGTGATCAGTGACCTCTCGCTCGAGCTCAACCGAGGCGGGAAACTTGCTATAATGGGTGGGAGCGGTTCAGGAAAATCGACACTTCTTTCCCTTCTACTAAGATTTCAGGACCCCGTTTCGGGGGAGATCATGTTCGGAGGGCACAATATCAGGGAATATTCACTTCAGTTCTACAGGTCGCAGATCGGGTACGTAAGGCAGGACACCCACCTTTTCCGGATGACGATGAGCGAAAATATTTCGTTCGGCTGGTACAATGTCCCTGAGGAGAAGGTGCACGAAACAGCCCGGCTCGTGAAGCTGGATGACGTGATCCGCGCGATGCCGAAGGGTTATGAGACGATCTATGGCGAAGGCGGTGTGTTCCTTTCCGGTGGACAGAAGCAGAGGATGGCCCTCGCCAGGGCGATAATCCGCGACCCCGCCCTACTTGTGCTCGACGAGTTCACATCGGCGCTCGACGGAAACACCGAGTCTGAGATACTCGACATGGTTTTTGAGCTGTTCAAGGATCAGGCGATCATCTGCGTGACCCACTCACCGCTGGTGGCTGAAAGGTTCGACAGGGTTATCAGGTTGTAGCCAAGGGGAGGAAGGACAGAACCATTCTCCCCTCTTCGGTTTATCTTTGTAACTTTCCCGGTACTTGCTATATTTAGGAAGTAATTTAGAAGAAAAAAGATGAATCGATTCACCCGCGCGCTGATACTGTTCGCATATATCTTTACTGCTGTCACATCGATAGTCAGTGAAGGTATGCGGGGCTATCCGGCCACCGTTACCGTAACGGAACGGAAAACCAGCCCCCGCACGCAGTACATAACCACTGCGGGTATTCCGAAGCATCTTGTTCCCTCCCAGTTTCATCAGTTTGATCTGAACACTCTGGCCGCGTTCACCGAGCCGCCGGAACTTCCGTTCTTTTTTATCAAGCCGGAAGTGGAAGTTGAAATTGATGAAACCCCCGTTATCCCCGGTTTTTCCGGCAGGGCACCCCCGGCAGTCTGAACCCCCGATAAGTATCAGTTGAAATCACCGGCATTGAGTGGCGGCACTTCGTTGTGTCCACACCTCATTGCGCGGCTGTTCATTTATTTCAATCTTATGGAGATTCAAGATGTCAAACGAAGAAAAAAAGGATAATTCATCCGTATTCGCAATGATAATGTTCGGCACTCTCATAGTTGGTGCCATCGCCATCGCGCTAAAGTTCATCATCGGCTTTTAAGCAGGGGTGGCACATGTCGACTGAAGCACTCGTGACAATGATAATCGCTTGGACAACGATCATCTCGTTTCTGGTCTATTTCATGTCAAAAGCGATGAAAACGCAGAACAAACAGAAAGAAGAGTAGGCAGGCCATCCCGTAAATTTACAGGGCTCCTCGTCATTTGCGCAGGAGCCCTTAGGAATTTGTGCTGATAATGGTTGTTGATATGCAGGAGTTTAAAGAGTGATTTCTACCCAGAGCTTTCAACCAGTTCCAAGATCTTCGATCTAAAGTAATTGAAACTTGGTGAATTGTTGTTGTTTACATCCATGAAAGGCGAGATATCCTCTGCCCACTTTGATTTGGCCTCGCCGACTTTTTGGTAGCCACCTTTTATAAGTTTTGCAGAACCATCTTTATGTAAAATGTCAGCAAGTACTTCCCAGGTACCGCAAATCGAATCGTTTGTGTACCTGTTCAATACTCTTTGGTCAGCTTTGGGGTATGCTGCCAAAACAGCCTTTCTGTCACCTAACAACCATGCCTCCCCCTCTTCAATTGCGAAACAAAAGCGTGTGTCAGGTTTTGGGTTCACCGAAAGGAGAACCGACAGTAGCTCCTGCCTGGAAATCTTTAGACACCGGTCATCAAGGTCAACGACTATCATTAAAACTGCTTTATAACCGACCGGATACTGTGAAAAGGCATTACCGTATCCTTGGAGTATTCTCGGCAGTTGGTTCAGCAATATCCTCTTTTTGGGATCAGAACTGGAGGAAAGATCTCTTGGAGGCCGGCCTATTCCTTTGTACGGAATTACCCGGAAAGTATGTGAGTCACCTATAATTCCGGGGACTACATTGTCAAGTACCTTTTTGCCGGAGATGTCTTCAACAAGAATTTCGAAATGCATGGAGTTACCTGGCGTCGAAATACTCACTGTACCAGAGGCTTCCCAACGGGATACCCTGCCTGGCTAATTCCTTCACCACCGGGTCTTCACTTGCTCTTGTAATTTTTGAAAATCCGTCCTTGCTTTTCTCGAGTATCCATACTTCTTCCGGCCGGAGAGCATCGACAAAGTAAGGCTGGTGAGTTGTTACGAAAATTTGTGAACCCCCTTTTCGTTCCGTAGCATGAGCCCGAAATTCATTAGCGAGTGACTCAAGCAGTTTATGGTACAGACCATTTTCAGGCTCTTCGATACAAATGAATGGTGACGGTGCCGGGTCTTCGAGCAGCAGAAGATATGCGAAAACTTTCAGTGTCCCATCAGACATCTGCTGAGCGTAAAAAGGATCGAGAAATCCTTTGTCGTTAAACTTAAGGAGCAGCCGGCCATCATTGGTCTTTTCGGTATCAATCCTTTCCACACCGGGTATTTTCCCGGCTATTTTGCTCAGGATTCGCTTGAAAGCCTCCGGATGGTTTCTT
>RHKR01000202.1 GCA_008363265.1 Chlorobiota bacterium | reverse complement strand
CGAACCCCTGATAAGTGTTGGAATTCTGACGGACACGGTGATAAATTTCACTTGTTATGGTGACTATTACACCAACAATCAGGAAGATTTTTTCAGTGGCATCTTTCAGGCCAGTGTAAAACACGGCAAACTCGTGGTAGAGGGATCGGGTAAAAAACTGGTTGATGAAAACAGTCTCGTTTTTACACCCAACTCCCCGGAGACCGAACATTTCATGATAAAGGATGTGGTGATCGGTGTTCAGTTCCACTGGGAGAGAAAAGAGAAGGAGAACTTTAAAGGTTCACTGAAACTCCTCAGAAAAGGCGACAAAGTTACCGCCATCAACATAATAAACATTGAAGAATACCTGAAGAGTGTGATCTCATCAGAGATGAGTGCGAAGAGCAGCATGGCATTGCTCAAAGCACACGCGGTGATTTCGAGAAGCTGGCTTCTTTCGCAGATCGAACAGTCGAAATCGAAAGGAAATCTAACCGCCGCGGAGAAGGGGATGATCGTCAGCGATGAGGAAGTACTTCGCTGGTATGACAGGGAAGATCATGAAGACTTTGACGTCTGTGCAGATGATCACTGTCAGCGTTATCAGGGAATAACAAAGATATTCACCGATTCAGCCCGCAAAGCGGTTGAAGAAACTTCCGGCCTCGTGATGAAATTCGGGCAGGAGATATGTGATGCCAGATTCTCCAAAGCCTGCGGAGGTATCTCCGAAGCTTTCGAGAATGTTTGGGAAGGGAAGAAAGTACCCTACCTGAGCAGGGTGATCGACTACAAGTTCGAGCCTGAGGATTTCGATACCGATCTCACGAAGGAGCAGAACTCTGTAAAGTGGATCAGTGGGAATCCCGAAGCATACTGTAACACCGATGACAAGGCGATTCTCTCGCAAGTATTGCTCCACTATGACCAGGAGACCATCGACTTCTACCGCTGGCAGACCGAGCTCACCCAGGCAAAAATTCAGGAACTGCTGAAGAATAAAATGGGGATCGACCTCGGTGTTGTCCTCAGGATGATACCCCTGCACAGAGGCGAGTCAGGCCGTATTTATAGTCTGAAGATCGAAGGAAGCAGGAAGAGCATCACGATCGGCAAGGAACTTGAGATCAGAAGGGCACTTTCCGATTCGCATCTCTACTCATCGGCATTCATCGTGGAAACACTTGATGTAGTTGATGGTGTCCCGGGGAAATTCCTCCTGCGTGGAGCGGGATGGGGTCACGGAGTGGGTCTCTGTCAGATCGGTGCAGCTGTGATGGCTGAGAAAGGTTTCTCATTTGATGAGATACTACTCCACTACTACAGAGGAATTGATCTTGTAAAAATATATTGATCCCGGTCGTCCGGGGTGAGGGATCACCCCGGAATGATCATATAAAGCAGAGTAAGAATTCCCCCCGTAAGCAGCATTAATCCCGGCTTCACCCTGAAAAACACCAGAATGCTCACAACGATCCACAATCCCGGATAAAACATACTTTCAAAATTGAACATGTCACCCGCCGCGGGTAATACACCCGGTGGAGGTGCAGAAAGCATAAAATTCTTTACAGGTATTACGAAGAATCCGAGACAGATGAAGAAGATGGTTGTGAATATCGTATAAAGTCTGGGTTTTGCCTGCGGGTTAAAGAATTCCAACCCACCGCGAACGGCAAAAAGTGCCCCGATGAACAGGATGAGCGGGTAAAGCACCTTAATGATAATGCTGACCTTCCCCGTTACGCGGGTTGTGACTTCCGTGCTGTAGGGAACAGTGGTTTCCTTTTCTCCGAAACGAAGGACGACCGACCATTTCACATCCGACCCGGGAGGTGGAGCGGGTATCTTTCCGCTGAGTTCCTTCTCCTTTTTTTTGAGTTCCGCCTGTCCTTTTTTACCTGCACTGCTTTTCCACTTGTAATACCCCGTTACTTTGGGGTTGTCGTTTCTGATCATAAAACTGATGTCTTCACCTGTTTCCCATTCGACAGGAAAGAGGTAAGTGATCTTTTTCCCCTCTATCCCGATCGTGCCTGAGACGGGCTGGTCACCCCTCAGCAGGGGCCTGCCTAGATAAAAAACTATTACTATAACTGTGGCAGAAATCCAAAGAATGCCGTTCTTGCTCATTTACTTGTTCCGGAATGTTTGCTTCGCTAAACTAATTGAGTTAATTTTGATGGCAGATCGCCAAAAATGGTAAAAATCTCTTTTTTTTAATTGGAAAGGTTCTTAACTTGTATTTCAGCAAGTTTTATTTCCAAAGATACCTAAACAACCAAAAATACACGTATTGGCCAATAAAAGAAACAACGGAAAGAACGAGATAGTTGGTTCCGTTGTGTATTACAGAAAATTCCGCAGCCGCTATCCGATCGCCGAGAGGGATCTGCTTGTATGGCTGCCACCATCGTATAAAAAGGACCGGAGCAGGTACTTCCCGGTGCTGTACATGCACGACGGGCAAAACCTTATGGACCCCACCACTTCATTCGCGGGTCAGGACTGGCGCGTGGATGAGACGGTCACCCGGCTGATTAAAGCCAACTCTCTCGAGGAGGTCATCGTTGTCGGTATATATAACACTCACGACAGACTCGATGAGTACAGCGAATCAGAAAGAGGCAACTTTTACCTTAAGTTCATTGTCGAAGAGTTAAAGCATTTCATCGACAGCAACTTCAGAACCCTTGCCGACAGGGAAGCCACCGCAATAATGGGCTCATCGATGGGGGGGCTGTGCTCTCTCAGGATGGTGTGGAAATACCCCCACATTTTCGGTAAAGCCGGATGTCTTTCCTCCTCTTTCTACTATGGTGACGATGCCATCTTCAAGATCCTCGGTTATAACGGGGAAAGAAAAAATGTGAAGATCTATATCGACAGTGGGGAAGACGGGAAAAAAGACGCGCAGAAGATGTTCTGCCTCCTTACTTCAAAGGGATATACCCTTGGGGATGACCTCGACTATTATTTCGACCGGGGTGCCGGTCACAACGAATGGGCCTGGGCCAACCGGCTTGAGCGACCTTTAAGATATTTTTTCGGGAAATAGATCCCGGGTTCAACTGAAACAAATTTCAAAGAGAAATGAACGACAAAAAAGTAAAAGCAAGAATCACAAAGATGAACTCATCGCTCAAAAAGATTTATCTCCCAATGAAGGAATTCAGTGAGCGTGCCGTTGTAAAAACACTCGATGAATACAAAAAACTTTATAAGGAGTCGGTGCTTAATCCGGAAGCATTCTGGGGAAGTGTTGCCGATGAACTCCAGTGGTTCAAATACTGGACTCACATCCGCGAAGGTTCGTCCTATGAGTCAAAGTGGTTCGTGGGTGCGAAGACAAACATCAGTTACAATTGCATCGACCGCCACCTGGAAGGTAACACCAGGAACAAAGCTGCGATCATATGGGAAGGTGAGCCGGGCGAAAGCAGGACGATGACCTACCTGCAACTCCACTCGGAAGTTTCAAAGTTTGCCAATGTTCTCCGCTCAAAAGGTGTACAGAAGGGTGACCGTGTGATCATTTATATGGGCATGGTTCCTGAGATGGCAGTGGCTTTTCTTGCCTGCGCCAGGATCGGCGCCATCCATTCTGCCGTTTTTGCCGGATTCTCAGCAGAAGCTTTGAAAGACAGGATACAGGAACTAAAAGCAAAAGTGGTTATCACCAGCGATCTGGCCGTGAGGCGGGGGAGCAATATTTACCTAAAACCTGCAGTCGACTCGGCACTGGAGAGTTGCCCCGAGGTTTCAACCGTTATCGTTTACAGAAGGCTTCACGAGTCGAGTGCCAAGATGATAAACGGAAGGGATTTCTGGTGGCACGATCTGATGGCATCCGCTTCTGATGATTGCCCGGCGGTACATCTTGACTCCGAGCATCCACTGTTCATTCTTTTCACAAGCGGCACCACCGGTAAAGCCAAAGGTATACTGCATACAACCGCCGGCTACATGACCGCGGCTTACTATTCATTTAAGCTGATATTCGATATTCAACAGACAGACATCTACTGGTGTACCACAGATCTTGGTTTCTCAACCGGTCACACATACGGATTGTATGCCCCCTTGCTTAACGGTGCCACATTTCTGATGTACGAAGGAGCAGCAACAACACCGGAGCCTGACAGGTTCTGGAAGATCATTGACCGTCATAAGGTCTCGATCTTTTTTACCGCCCCCACGCATGTAAAAAACCTGATGCGGCTCGGAGACAGCTGGGTGATGAAGCACAAGCTCTCGAGTCTGAGGGTTCTCGCGCTTGGTGGTGAACCGGTAAATCCAAAAGTATGGTTCTGGTTCTACAAGACGGTTGGCAAAGAGCGGTGTCCGATAATCGACGGATGGTGGCAGACCGAGACAGGTTCATTCATGATAGCCCCGATTCCGGGTGTTACACCTTTGAAGCCGGGATCGGCAACACTTCCGCTTCCCGGAATACTTGCTGACGTGGTCGATAAAGCCGGAAAGCCTGTTAAACCTGGAGAAAACGGATTCCTGGTGTTGAAGGATTCATGGCCTTCCATTGCAAGAATGATCTATGGCAACAAGAAGCGCTACAAGGAAGATTATTGGGCGGGTTTTGGCGGTGACTACTTCACCGGTGACGGTGCTCATAAAGACAAGGATGGCTATTTCTGGATTCTTGGCCGCGTTGATGATGTGGTAACCGTCTCAGGGCACAGGTTGAGCACACTCGAGATTGAGAATGCTCTCCATACCCACAAGGATGTTGCTGAAGTGGCAGTTGTGGGAAGGCCTGATGACCTCAAAGGGAATTCGATCGTGGCGTTCGTTACACTGAAGGAGAATGCCTCTCCCTCACTGCTTCTGAAAGAGGAAATGCGCAACCATGTGATGGTTGAGATAGGGCATATTGCCAGACCTGACGAGATCAGATTTACAGAAGCCCTCCCGAAAACGAGGAACGGCAAGATCGTCAGGAGGCTGCTTCGTGAGATAGCATCAGGCGGAGTGGCTCTCGGGGATCTCTCATCCATAGAAGATATCTCCGCCATTGAAGCATTACGCGAGCTGGAAGAAGAACTTTAGGACCATTCGGTCCCGGGTTCCATCGTCGATTCACCGTGCTGTGAAAGATCAAGACCCGATTCTTCCATTTCAGGTTGTACCCGTAACGGAGTAAGCAGGTTTGTGATATAGTAAAGTGCGGCGGAACCTGTAAACGCGAAGACAGTTACAATTGCCAACGCTATCAGGTGATTAAAGAATGTGGTGGTTTCCCCATAAATGAGCCCTACTTCTTTGGCAAAAATTGCCGTGGCGATCATTCCCGTGATTCCTCCAAGCCCGTGGCAGGGGAAAACATCGAGTGTGTCGTCAAGTGTGGTCTTTGATTTGAGAGAAACTGCGAAGTTGCTTATCAGACTCGCTACCGTGCCGATAAAAAGGCTTTGACCTATCGTTACAAAACCCGCA
>RHKR01000201.1 GCA_008363265.1 Chlorobiota bacterium | reverse complement strand
TGGGACAAGCAATACTTCCCTAAGACTTTCATAATTGAGGCTTCAAACGATCAGAAAAACTGGATCCCCCTCTCTGAAAACAAAGGTAAAGGGGGAAAAACTTATGTGGTGGCGGCTGAATCGCAATACCGGTTTCTGAAATTAAAAGTCCTGAACGACTCCGGAAAAGAAGTACGACTGAAGGAGATCACCCTCAAAGAACTCTCCTTCGCGGACAACTACAATAATCTTTATTATGCCATCGCGGCGGATCATCCGAAGGGATGGTTTCCCCGCTACACCCTCAGGCAACAGAGCTACTTCACCGTGGTTGGCGTTTCGGGAGATGTGAAGGAAGGGCTGCTGAACGAAGACGGCATGCTCGAGACCGATAAACAGCAATTCTCGGTTGAACCTTTCCTTAACCTGAACGGCAAGTTCTTCACCTGGAACGATGTGAAGATATCCCATTCCCTGGCTGAGAACTACATCCCCATCCCCTCGGTCAGGTGGACAGCCGATAATTTCACAATGGATGTCACCGCCCTTGCGGATGGTGAACCGGGGAGTTCCGTTCTTTATTCCGAATACATTGTAACCAACACCGGCAAGGAAGATCTTAAAGGCAACTTCTACCTCGCGCTCAGACCGTTTCAGGTGAATCCCCCCTGGCAGGATCTCAATTTTTACGGCGGAACCGCGAAACTCGCCTCGGTGGAGTATAAAAATGGCTTCACTACCGTGAACGGTACTACACCCGTGATCCCCCTTGGCATAGTTGGGAAATTCGGTGCACTGTCATTCGACGATGGCGATATTTCAAGCTATTTAGCAAGGAATACCCTCCCAACTGCCCAAAATATTACTGACAAAAGGGGTCTTGCCTCGGGTGCCTATGCCTTCGAACTTGACCTGAAACCGGGCGAGATAGCGAGATTTACTTTTGCCATTCCGCAATATACAACCATAGCCCCTGAACCGATACTGAAGAAGTCGGCTAAATTTGATCTCTTCAGTGAGGCCCATGCGAAAGCGCAATATTTTTGGGATAAGAAGCTTTCCCACATCGAGTGGACCGTGCCAAAGGAGCTGCAGACAGTTTTCAACTCGGTTAAAAGCAATATGGGGTATGTCCTGATCAACAGGGATGTGGTGGGGATCCAGCCAGGCTCCCGCTCTTACGAACGCTCCTGGATCCGCGATGGCGCACTCACCTCGGCAGCACTTCTGAAAATGGGACTGAAACAGGAGGTGAAAGAGTTCGCCGAGTGGTACTCGAAATACCTCTACCCCAACGGCAAGGTCCCCTGCGTGGTTGACAAGCGCGGACCTGATCCCGTGCCGGAGAACGACTCGAATGGTGAGTTTATCTACCTGATCTACCAGTATTATCGCTACACGGGCGACAAGGAGTTCGTGAAAGACCTCTTCCCAAAGGTAAGCTCGGCAGTCGATTTCATCCGTGAGATGATCGCCCAGCGTAGCACGCCCCACTTCCGCGACAACCCGAACGACTCGA
Organism: Chlorobiota bacterium; assembly: GCA_008363265.1. Classification (GTDB taxonomy): domain Bacteria; phylum Bacteroidota; class Ignavibacteria; order Ignavibacteriales; family Ignavibacteriaceae; genus UTCHB3. The sequence goes on along the minus strand of RHKR01000201.1, from coordinate 6,318 downwards.
TCCGCTCACTTTACGGGCTCGTGCCTGAATCGATATCACATGAAGGGTACTCGGACAAACCCATGCACTCATACTGGGATAATTTCTTCACGATCCTCGGACTGAAGAACGCCGTAACCATGGCGGAACTACTCGGCTACGGCGATATCGCGAAGTCATGGGCAGGCACCCGCGACACTTTTGAAACGAACCTCTACAACTCGATACGCCTTTCCATCAAACGTACAGGCATTGACTATATCCCCGGCTGTGCTGAGAAAGGTGACTTCGACGCCACTTCAACCACTATCGCAGTCTATCCCGGTGGTGAGATCCACAACCTCCCGCAACCGGAGCTCGACAACACTTTCAAACGATATATTGGTTATGTGCGCGACCGCGTGCAGGGAAAAATGAAGTGGAATGAATACACCCCCTACGAAATGCGCACGATCGGAACTTTCAATTTCAGTGGTCAGACCGATATCGCGTGGGAACTGATCCAGTACTTTATGGCTGATCAGCGGCCCCAGGGCTGGAACCATTGGGCTGAAGTTGTCACCCGTGACTACCGGTTCGCCCGCTTCCTCGGAGACATGCCACACACCTGGTGCGGCTCCGACTTCATCAACGCCATCCGCGCCATGGTGATCCATGAACGCGAGACCGACAACTCGATCCTCATCGCCCCCGGATTCCCCGATGCCTGGTACGAGTTCGATGAAGGCTTCAACTTCAAAAACCTCCCCACCTACTACGGCGAGTTGAACTACGAGATCAAAAAGAACGGCATCGAAGCCAACATTTATATTTCAGGCGATGTGAATATTCCGGAGGGTGGGATACGGTATGTAGTGCCCAAGAAGTTCAGGAAAGAGAGAATAGAGTTGAACGACATTCACATAGAACCGAATTCAAATGGTGAGGTGATTATCAAAACTCTTCCGGCAAAAGTTGAATTGATATACTGGAAATGATTCGGTAGAACTTCGGTGCTTCGGAGCTTCGGTACTTCAGTGATTATGCTATTAAATGTTTGAGTAACCATGATGGTAACTATGTATGTAACCATCATGGTAACTATAACGGTGCCTATGACGGTGCCTATGAATGCTTGAGCATTTCTTCAATTCGCTGAATCATTTCCCTGCCGATTCCTTAAAATGGAACGAGCCCATCTCGGCCAGGTATGGAACTGCCCCATACCGCCCTTCAAGATACTCTTTTTCGAATTTGTCGTTTTTTCTGACCTGGATGTCAGATAATGAGAACAGCTTCGCTGAACCGTAAAGGTCTTTATCGACGAACCATACCTGATCCCGCCTCATCAATCCTGATTCCAGCAGATTGGTATTGTGTGTATTGAAGATTAATTGAGCGCCGTTCGAATTCTCCATTGAATTGAACAATTCAACTATCTTTTCGGTCAGTTTAGGGTGGAGGTTTGAATCGAGTTCGTCAACCACCAAAGTGCTACCCTCTGTAAGCGCTTCGATAACAGGATAAGCCAGTGCGAAGAACTTCCTGGTACCACCCGATTCATCTTTCGCCATCGATAATTCCACATGCTCTGTCCTCCCTGTTTTTTCGTTAAAACGGAGATGGAGTGTTTTCACACCGGTTATTTGACCGAAAGGATTTCCAGCGCTTTCCAAATCGATCGTTACAACACCCGGTTCAGCCACAAGATCCACATAGGGAGTGCTGAAATCAACATCATAATTCACTATGCCGGTATCCGCGGCGACCAATAACTCCAGTATCTTTTGCTTTACCGAGGGTTCATGAGACTTGAAAACAGTCATTTTCTCCTGCGCGTGAATATCAACACCGGAGATGATCCTCAACCGGTTGAACCAATCTATGATCTTGCCGACGTTCGTATCGTTAGCCTGAGCGGCACTTGAGAGGAGGAGGCAGTTGGAACGGATCAGTGGTTTGAAAAACTCATTGTTGGATATCTTGAACAGATAGGGATGAGCATCTATGTTTTCCTCTGATCTTTCAAAAAGAGTTAACTCTTTTCTCTTTTCGCGGAGGAACAGCCATTCTTTAAGAACTCTTGAACGGTTTACTTCAAACCCGTATCTATAGAGCGAATCCAGATGAAGGAAAAGTATCTCAAAGCGGGATGGTTGGTTTTCCAGTCCGGTCCGCAACAGATGTGGATCAACAGGGATCGGGTCGCCGGTCTTCAGCGACTGAAATGAATTCAACACGAACCAACGCATGAAGGAGAGGGCTTCGAACAGCTTGCTTTTGCCGGAAGCGTTTGCCCCGTAAACCACTGCACTTTTTAGAAGTCTTAACTTAAACTTTTCATTAACCGCGACATTTTCGGTTTCCCGCTCTTTTTTATCGTAGTTTGAAGCCACCATACTGAAGACGGCCTCTTCCCTGAATGTCCGGTAGTTTGATACTCTGAACTCCAAAAGCATAATATAATCCGTTTTTGTAAATTATTTGCAAATATGCTTTTTATTCTTGACAATTATAAATAATTAACTGAATTTAGTCCTATTATAACTCATTTTCCTGTGATTAGCATGCTCATCTCAGTTTCCATAAGTTCCAGTCAACAGAGTTTGAAGTTCTTTGAGCCTTGGGTTAAAAATACGCCTCGGCAGACAGAGGTTCCGAAGTCCCGAGATTCCTAGGTTCTTAAGTTCTTAAGTTCTTAAGTTCTAACTCATAACCCCCAAATACACCAGCCCCCTGTAAACGGCCAGGCCTATCAGGGCATATATTGCTATTTTGATCGCAAATTTAAATACGCCTGCAACGCTTTTTAATATGAGAAGACCGACCACAACAAGGACGGCAATTACGATTACATCCATGCGATTCTTTTCCTTTATTCCGGAGGTTGAACAAAATCAGTTTCAGTTGTGCAAATTTAAATAAAATTAATTCCAGCGGGACAAAACCTGTATTTTTTGACCTTCCACCCTGGGGAGATATTGATAATGCCGGACGGCAAAATTAATCGTATTCGCTATTAGTGAAAATGTCTTAACTTGTGTATGTGAATCTAATTTTTACCATAGCCCGCGCGCATTCAGGTTTAACTGTTTAATAAAAGCGGGAACCACGAAGCACCGGACCCGGATGCTGAATAATTCTTCAAACCCGCGTTCAAAAGGATCCAATTGATGAGTATGAGAAAACTTCCCGAAATAATTCAGGGGGGTATGGGCGTAAATATATCGAGTCCTGAACTCGCAAAGATGGTTTCAAAGCTTGGACAGCAGGGAACTGTCTCGGGTACAGCCCTCGAATGGTTGATGGTCAGATCCCTTCAGATGGGTGACCCCGGCGAACATTTCCGGCGTGTACTCGCGGGATTTCCCTTTCAGAGCATGGTTAAAGAGATCATGGAAAAATTTTATGTGAAGGGCGGCATTCCGAAGAACACCCCGTTCAAGGGAATACCTCACATCGGGTTTCATCCTTCCCACCTTTTTATCGCGCTCGTTATCTGCGCGAACTTCGCCGTGGTAAGAATGGCAAAAGAGGGGCATGATAACCCCATAAGCATCAATTACCTCGAAAAGATCGCCCTGCCCCACGTCCATGCACTCTATGGTGCCATCATGGGCGGTGTCGATATCATCACGATGGGTGCTGGCATTCCCCTGCAGATCCCCGGATTGATCAGCGATATTGTTGAAGGAAATGAATGCAGCTACTCGGTTCCTGTTTCGGGTACGAATATTAAGAGCAGCGCGATCAAATTCAATCCCGTAGAATTCTTCGGCGAGATACCGAAAAATCTGAAAAAACCGAAATTCATACCTATTATTTCATCCAATCTGCTCGCCAATCTTTTTCTAAAGAGATCGCCTGAGGGAAGTGTGGAGAGAAAGACCGGGTTGATTATCACGAGATGGCAAAACTCGGGATACCCTTCTGGATAGGAGGCTCAAACGCCTCACCGGAGAAGCTTCGCCACGCCAGATCAGTTGGCGCGACAGGTATTCAGGCAGGTACAATATTCGCTCTGGCTGAAGAGTCGGGGATGGTGCCTGAATTGAGAGCCAAATTAAGAAAATCCGGGTATGATGGCGAGCTGAATATCAGAACCGATTCCAGAATCTCACCAACGGGCTTCCCCTTCAAACTTGCCGAAGTCGATGGTTCCATTGCCGAAAGCACGGTTTATGACGGCCGTGTAAGGATCTGCAACAAAGGACTCCTGGTTACCCCGTATGAAAAAGAGGGTGAGAGGATAGGATACCGCTGTTCGGCCGAACCGGAAGAGAAATTCATCCAAAAAGGGGGTAACCCGGATGAGGTAGCCGGTCGCGGATGCCTCTGCAACGGCCTCCTCGCCACTGCCGGTGTAGGCGATGAAGTGGAACCGCCGATAGTAACACTCGGCGATGATCTCGGGTTCCTCAGAAAACTTATGAAACACAATGCCGGATCTTATTCGGCGAAAGATGCTATCAATTATCTGTTGAGTTAATTATGTCACGTCAGGTTTTGTTCGCGATTTTGTTACTTCTGATGGCTTTCAATCTCCCCGCTCAGGACCCCCACCCTAACGCGGTTAATGTTCCTCAGGGAATCGTGGCCGCCGTTAAAGCCGATCCAAAAACCAACATCATTCCCCTCATGGATGCACTTCTCACGGGCATCACTTCCCCGGCTGAAAAGGTGCGCGTTCTGCACGACTGGGTCGCGCTTAATATCGAGTATGATGTTAACGGATTCCTGGGTAATTCGCCCGTGGTTTATGACACCTGGGAGGTGATCAAAACGGGCAAATCGGTCTGTGAAGGCTATTGCAATGTTTTTGAATTGCTGCTTACAACCGCCGGTATCGAAAATAAAAAGATAACCGGCTACGCGCGGGGTTACGGTTTCGACCTCTTCAAAGGGGATGAAAAATTTGAGTCGAACCACGCCTGGAACGCGGTAAAACTTGACGGGCAGTGGAAGCTGATCGATGTAACGTGGAACTCAGGCTATATCGACGGATTATACTTCCGGCCTCACTATTCACTCGGCTATTACATGATCGATCCTGAGAAATTCCTCAACACCCACTTCCCCGATGACCCTCAGTGGCAACTCGTGGCCGGGCCGAAGGAGTTTTGGGAGTTCTCTGAGATGCCGTACCTTACCGACAGGTTCTTCGCCCTCGGTCTTGATCTCGTAACCACCCCCGCGCGTCTTTATAACGCGGGCTCAGAGTTCCGGCTTGAGTTCAAACTCCCTGATGATGTTGTGGTCACTTCCAATCTGTACGACATGAATGAGACCAGGGTCGAGAACAGAACTCTCACCCAGTTCTCGGGGACCGGGGGCACTATCGATATCCTCTTTCCCTCTGCGGGTAAATTCCACCTGACGATGTTCGCCAAGCACAAAGGCGAGAAGGGCCCCTATGTCGGGGTGGCCGAATTCGGGTTCATCGCCTCCGCAGGAAGGGAGGGAAAATTCCCCGGGCTGTTCAGAAAATTTGTGGAGAACGGCTGTAAACTTGTAAAACCGGGTGCCTGGCCTTTCACCCTTGCGGCTGATTCAACGGTTGAGTTCGAATTCTACGCCCCGGGTGAGGAAGCCGGAGTTGAGACCCCCACATCTATGGTGATGCTGCAGAAGAACGCCGCGGGCAACTTCGCCGGGAAGGTGAAGATAACCGGACTCCCCGTAAGACCTTTCATGAAGCAGGGTTACACACTGAACTACATCTGTTCGTGGGAGTGACAGTTGGAGAGATTCTTAAGGATCAACGGCCGGATTCAGGAAACGGCGGGTGCGGTCTCCGCATTTCTGACTGTCATCCTGGTGTTGCTTGTTGTCGGGGATGTAGTTGGGAGGTATGTGTTCAACGTGGGAAGTGTCGCCTTCCAGGAGCTTGAGTGGCACATATTTTCGATAATTTTTCTCCTCGCCGCGGGATACACTTTCAAAAAGGGGGAACACGTGAAGATCGATGTTCTTTACAACCGTTTCAGTGAGAAGAAGAGGGCACTGGTAGATATTACCGGTGTGGTGATACTTCTTTTTTCATTCTGCGGATTTGTGATTTTCTATTCGATCGATTTCATATGGGCATCCTTCACGATACATGAGGGGTCACCCGATCCGGGCGGTCTGCCGATGAGGTACCTCCTCAAGTCGATGATACCTCTCGGGTTCATCCTCCTGACGATGCAGGGTGTCGCGTTCCTGCATGACGCAGTAAAAAGATACCAGAGTACCGGAGGAAAAGAGCGTGCCTGATATTTTAGTGGACCTGATGCCGTTCATCTTTTTCGCGGTTGTGATCATCTCACTGCTGATGGGCTTCCCTGTGGCGTTCACACTTGGAGGTGTCTCTGTTCTCTT
>RHKR01000200.1:1491-6936 GCA_008363265.1 Chlorobiota bacterium | reverse complement strand
GGCTTGAGTCGGGGAAGATATTTGAGAAGTGGAACCTCAGGGCTGTGATCCCGTACGATAAGAGCGGGAACGAGCATCTTTTTATAAATTCCAAGGGGAATTTCTTCCGTTACGATGGACGAAAATTTACCGAAATACCTTCGGAAGCCCCCGGAATTCTCACAGACGGTGTGTTCTTCTCAGGTGTGAAACTTGACGATGGAAATATCGCCTTGAGTTCCCTGACAAAGGGTGTGATCATAATGTCGATGAACGGCAAAGTAATCGACCGGATAGACAGCCGGCAGGGGCTCCGCGATGACGGTGTTTTATACACATACTACTCTAAGGGTAAACTGTGGCTCGGGCTTCAGAACGGTATAGCGGTTATAGAAATACCCGCAAAAGTGGGATTGTTCAATGAAAGATCAGGCCTTAAAGGTTTCGTAAGTGATGTCATCTTTCTGGATCGCTCACTGTATGTTGCCACTTCCTCAGGGGTTTTCATTAACAGCTGGGGCGACGGATTCAGGCAGGTCGAAGGGATTTCAACCCAGGCCTGGGCATTTGAGACGGATGACGAAAGGGTGATCTGCGCGGCGACCGACGGGCTGTTCGCGATATACAGTGACGGTTCGGAAAAACTGGATGTACCTGCTAAGATATACTATTCCATCCGCAGGTCACTTGTAAATCCCGGAGTGTTTTTTCTTGGTCATGAGAATGGCCTGATCGTTACCCGGAAAAATGGAAACAGGCTTGAGACGACCGGCGAAGTAACGGGTTTTAATGCCGCGGTCAGATATATTCAGGAAGACAACAAGGGGAGGGTCTGGTTGGGTACTGCCTACTCCGGTCTCGTGGTTCTGGAACCTGACGGGGGATCCGCCACCGGGTATTCAGTCTCAAGGAAACTTTCGAAGGCTCCAAGCGGAGGTGGAGTGGTTGAAACGAAAGTCTTCGTTCTCGATGGCAGGCCAGTGGTTAATATCGGTGAGAGAACCTGGATGTTAAACGGGAATGATCAACTTGAGGAGGATCCGGGTTTCCTGAAAGGGATTAAGTTTACCGGTATAACGAGTGTTCTCGATATAGGAAAAGGGGAGGCGATGGTTACCTGTTATGACAAGGGTGGCCATGTATTTGTGGTTGCCTGGGATAACAGAAAGAAAGATATCCTTAACAGACCTGAACTTAACGACATACGAAAGGCGCTCGATCTTGACAATGAGAATTCGATCTTTTCTGTGGGGTTCGACCCGCAGAACAGGATGGTGTATTTTGGTGGAACTGATGGGGTTGCCTCACTTGCGTTGGGAAAAGGAGCGGGAGATTTCCGGAATTTTAAGGTTGCAACCCCGATAATCAGCCGGGTGCTGATAATGGGCGACTCCCTGGTCTTCCGGGGTGATGATATTACCAAAAAGGGACTTGAAATAGATGAGGTGACGGCTGTACCATTCTCTTTCGGTTCTATAAGATTCGAATACTCATCCCTCTCTTTCGAGTCACCTGATCTTGACTTGTTTTCCGTAAAACTGGAAGGATACGACAGCAAATGGTCGGATTTCACCTCCGACAGCAAGAAGGACTATACAAACCTTTCACCCGGCAGATACGTGTTCAAGGTTAGAAGCCGGTCGATTACAGGTGAGGTCAGCAGCGAGGTCTCCTTCACATTCGAGGTCTATCCTCCGTGGTACATGAGCCTGCCTGCCTACATTCTGTACTTCATTCTCCTAACGGGAATAATCTACGGTTTCATCCGCTGGAGGCTGAATAATCTTACCAGGAAGAATGAGGAACTTGAAAGGCTGATCGAGGAACGGACTGCAGAAGTGAAGGAGCAGGCTCAGAAACTGAAAGAACTTGATTCGCTGAAATCACGCTTCTTTACAAACATTTCTCACGAGTTCAGAACCCCCCTAACGCTGATACTCGGTCAATTTGAGAGCCTGCTTGAAAAAGTCAGCGATCCCCTTTACGTATCGAAGATAAAGATGGGGATAAGAAACTCGGTCCGGTTGCAGAAACTGATCAATCAGCTCCTTGAAATATCAAAGATAGAGGCCGGTAAAAGAAAGATAAACGCCACCCGGACCGATATGGTGGCGTTTCTCAGGTTGGTGATCATGACGTTTGAGTCGCTCGCCGGCAAGAGAAACATCAAGCTCGATTTCAGAAGTGATGCCGAGACACTTCCTGCCTGGGTTGACCGCGAGATGACCGAGATGATCTTCACCAATCTGGTTTCGAACGCAGTGAAGTACAACCGCGACGGAAGTTTCGTCTCCATGAGGCTGATCGTTCACCCGGAAAGGAAAGGGAAGGAATTCCCTGAGGGATACTTCGAAGTGCAGGTTGAAGACGGAGGAATCGGGATCGATCCTGAACGGCTTCCGTTCATCTTTGACAGGTTCTACCAGGTTGACCGGAAACAGATCAGCGACATTGAGGGAACCGGACTCGGACTCACGATAGTGAAGGAACTTGTTGAACTTCAACACGGCACCATTACGGTGGAGTCGGAAAAGAACAGCGGAACGGTTTTCCATATCAGACTGCCGCTTGGTAAAAGCCATCTCAGGAAGGAAGAGGTTTCGACAGTTGTTGAGGAGGAAAAGCTGAGGGGTTATCAGAACATTGAGGAGGTGGCGGAGACCGGTGACCCTGATGCAATTGATGACAACACGGCGGATTCGACATCTGAAATGATTCTCGTGATTGACGACAACTCTGATATCAGGACCTTCATTAATGAAGAACTGCGGGCTGAGTACCGGATCGTTGAAGCGCCTGACGGACTCGAAGGTCTCCGGCTTGCTGAACATCTCATCCCGGACCTGGTGATCACGGATATCATGATGCCCGGAATCGACGGGGTTGAGCTAAGCCGGAGACTCAAACAGAATGAACTTACTGACCATATTCCGGTTATAATTCTTACTGCCAAGGCTGCGTTCGACGATAAAATGGAGGGTCTGGAGACGGGCGCCGACGACTATCTTGTAAAACCTTTCAAGCCGGTCGAACTTAGAACGAGAGTAAAAAACCTTCTCGATAACAGAAGGAAGCTGAGGGCACGATTCGAAAAAATATCACTACCGGGTCAGTCGCATGATGAAACAGAACAGCCTAAAAATGATTTTATTTCGAAAGTTAACAGCCTGGTCCTGGAACGGTTGAGCGATGAAAACTTCACTGCTGAATCGATGGCGAGGGAGCTTGGCTACAGCCTCAGCCCGCTGAATAGAAAGCTTAACGCATTAACAGGCAAGACCGCGGGAGTACTGATCAGAGAGACGAGACTTGAGAAGGCGATGACACTTCTGAAGAGTAAACAACTATCCGTAAAAGAGGTGGCTTTGATGACCGGATATTCTGAACAGTCAAACTTCACCCGCAGCTTCAAAAACCGCTTTGGAATACCCCCAACTGATGTAGAATAGACATCAAAACCCCAATTGTTTAAAAATGACATATCATCGACCGAAAATGATAAAGGCCGCGCTTTAGCCATTCCATAATTTTGGATGTTTCTTTAACCAAAAATGGACGGCAGAATGCGAAACATCCTCTTCCTTTTACTTTTACCGGTTGTACTTTTTGCACAGGGACCTTTGGGTCTCCAGTACTCTCACCCAAAACCTTTCCCAATGTCAATTACCTGGGCCCAATATATGGGTGCCAACACGATATATGGTGTTGGATCTGCGGGTACTTTTTTCAAATCAACAGATGATGGCCAGACCTGGTCGCTGAACTATGGCGCGGGCGTGCCAAGCTCAGGAGTGGTAACCTATGGCATCAACAAGGCTCAGTTTCTGGACAACAATTCCGGATACACCGTCGGGACAGCAGGGATCACTTTTACAAGCGATGGAGGAGCAACTTTCGTTAACAGATCAGGCAGCTTTACCAGTTCTGTTACTGTATATGACCTCCATTTCCTCGATGTCAACACAGGCTACATAAGCGGCACTTCCTCCGTGAAGCTCGCCAAGACGACAGACGGCGGACAGACCTGGACCGTAAACGCCACTCTGCCCAGCAGTGCCTATCGGGCGTTCCACTATTTCTCTGAGAACAGAATATTTGTAGTCGGAAATAACACTTCATCGGCGAACATCCGTTTTACAACAGATGGGGGACTTACCTGGAACGCGAGAGCTGCCGGTACTTCAACCCTTTATGATATCGAATTTGCAGATTCACTGACCGGATATGTCGCCGGTGGATCGGGCACCTGCTACAAAACAACAGATGGTGGCGAGACCTGGACAGCGCTGACGACAGGATTCACTTCAAGTCCTTTCGTTTCAATTAAACTCGTTTCCGCCAACGAATTTTATCTCGTCGGAAGCGCGTGGGATCTCTACAGAACCACTGACGGAGGCGCGTCGTTTACTCCAATAAATTTCCGAAGCACTTCGTTTGATTGGTCCGGTAATTCAACTTGGCTTACAAATAACGGAAATAACTGGTTCCTGGCGGGAGCAGCCGGATTCTATTACAGATCAACCGATAACGGAGCAACCTGGGCAACCCCGAGTGAAACAAAAAAGATCGGTTTTCTGCAGAATATTCACGGGCATCACCCGTCAGGTACAATAATCGCTGTTGGCAGCGCTTCTTCCTCTGCCAAGGGTCAGCAAGTCCTTTACTCAAACAACTGGGGAAACACATGGAGAACCGCTGATATTCCTGACATTTCTAAAGATCTCAGGGGCGTGCATATGATCAACGCCACGAAGGCCTTCGCCGTTGGGTCAGGCGGTAACATTTACCGGACAACTGACGCGGGTCAGACATGGGATTCAGTTCTGAATACCAGTATTTACGCCCTCTCCAGAGTTAAATTTTATGATGACAATCTCGGTTTTGCTACCGGAAACAACGGTTACATCTGGAAAACAACTGATGGCGGGGCAACCTGGACCAATAAATCGGTTGCCGGTGTTACATCCACTTTCGGATCGATCGAGTTCATCAATGCCAGTACAATTATTCTTGGCGGGCCAAGGACACTCGTATTAAAATCGACCGATGCAGGCGAAACTTTTCAGCAGATCGTTACCGCTTTCCCCACGACTCAGGGCCTTGCACAGATCACAATGGCTGACTCCCTGTTTGGCTATGCGGTAGGATCAACCGGGGTCAGCGGAATTGGTTATGTCTGGTCAACCTCGGATGGCGGTCTGACATGGGCAGCCACCGGTTACCCCCCGGCTTTCTCTACCTTCCAGAATTATGCAGTGGTTACGAGAGGCAGGAACGAGATCTATGTGGCAGGGGCCAATGGAACCCTTTACCGCTCAACCGATGCGGGCACAAACTGGACCGGTTATGCCACGGGGCTCTCAAGCAACATCTTCTCGATGTGGCTTGCACATCCTGATACCATTTACGCTACGAGTGGTGCAAGCGGTGCAGCGGCATCCGTCTTCAAGATCCCGCTCCCAACAG
>RHKR01000200.1:0-1447 GCA_008363265.1 Chlorobiota bacterium | reverse complement strand
ACGGTAAGACCGTTATCCTTAGCTGGAAAACAGCGACAGAAACCAACAACAGTGGCTTCTATATTGAAAGAAAAACCACCGACGGTAGCTGGACCGAAGCCGGTTATGTCCGTGGTAAAGGTACCACAACAGGCGGTAACTCTTACTCGTTTGTCGATGAGGTTACAACCGGAAGATACTCCTACAGGCTGAAACAGGTTGACTTCGACGGTACCTACGAGTATCACGATCTGAAGAATGAGGTTGAGGTCGGTAGCCCTGCAACATTTACGCTGATGCAGAACTACCCGAATCCGTTCAACCCATCGACATCGATCTCATTCGTGTTGCCTGCGGACGAAGTGGTTACATTGAAAGTTTACAACACGATCGGTGAAGAAGTGGCGACAATTCTTAACCAGAAAATGGACGCCGGATACCACAAAGTTGAGTTTAGCGGATCAAACATTCCAAGCGGAGTTTATATCTACAGAATTACCGCCGGATCGAACACCGCGGTAAGGAAGATGAACCTGCTTAAGTAAGGTTTTCCCCCTAAATCCCTGAGGCTGTAGCCGGTGCCGTCACCCGGTTGCAGCCTCTTTATATTTTAAATGGCACTCAAAAATCACACGGAAAGATTCCGCTAATTTTTTGTAAATTTTCATTCATTAATAAGCGCTTTTTATAAGACAAAAGAGGTGAAGCCTTGAGAGTTTTTCTGTTCATATTCTTGATGAGTATTGCCGTTATGCCCCAAAAACGACTGATGACCATTGATGATCTTTGGGCCATGGAGAGGATCGGAAAGATCACTGTTACCCCTGACGGTAGCAAAATATTCTATGCATCTTCTGTTTACAGCATGGAACTGAACAAAGGGAACAGCAGCATCCATGCCGTGAGTAGCGATGGTTCAGCCCCCAAGGGAGTTAAAACAAGCGAAAAAGATGAAAGTTCACCCGCTTTTGTACCGGCGCTGAACAAACTTGCCTATATATTCAACGATCAGATCTATCTCTGCAATCCTGACGGTACGGGTGAAGAGCAGGTGACAGCGTATGTCTCAGGCGTTAACTCATTTAAATTCTCGAACGACGGTAAGTATGTCCTTTTTACTTCCTCGGTTTATCCTTCCTGCGGACTGGAGAATGAGTGCAACTCGACCCGGGACTTCAAGGCCGAGGAAAGCAAGGTTAAAGCCTCGATCTTTACCGAACTATACTACCGCGATTTCAACAGGTGGAGAGGCGACAAAAGAAGCCTCCTTTTCCTCCTTGATTTAGCATCCAAAAAAGCCTATGAACTTACCCCGGGGGCATATTATGATGTGCCGCCTGTTGCTTTGGGATCAGAAAACGATTTTAATTTTTCACCCGATGGCAAGGAAGCGGTTTTCACAGCAAACAAGGATAAATTCCTCGCTACCAGTACCAACAACGATATCTGGACAGTTAACCTCCAGGAG
>RHKR01000199.1 GCA_008363265.1 Chlorobiota bacterium | reverse complement strand
GAAGTGGTGTACCTCCCAGAAGTTTCGTGGCAGCGGCACTTGCCATCGCGCAAGCAGTACCTATTTCACCCTGACATCCAACCCTCGCTCCTGAAATTGAGGCGTTCTGTTTTACAAGATTGCCTATCAATCCGCCGGTGGCGAGTGCCCTGTGGATCTTCTGATCAGAGAACTCAAAACTGTCTGCCATCCTTTTCAAAACGGAAGGCATTGTACCGCATGAGCCGCAAGTCGGTGCAGTAACCATTCTTCCACCGGCCGCGTTCTCTTCACCAACGGCAAGGGCATATGCAAAAATGAGGGTTTTCTCTTTCAGAGTGCCTGAGTAATTTTTCGCTTTTACAAAGTAAGAAGAAGCTTTCCTTCGGAGGTTGAGCGGACCGGGGAGAACACCTTCAGCTTCAAGCCCGTTTGCTATCGACTGCTTCATCACCTCCCAGACTTCAGCCAGGTGGTCGTATATCTCCTTCCCTTCGATCTCTTCAACGTACTCCCAGAATGAGCGGCCGGTCTCCTGAGTCCAATCAAGTATTTCCTTCATTGTGGTAAGGGGGTAGACGGAGTCTTCGGTAGGGTCATGGTCGTCATCGATTATCTTTCCGCCGCCGACAGAGTAGACACGCCAGGAGTCGGTTACACTTCCCGCGGCATCGAGAGCCTCAAGTGTAAGGGCGTTGGGGTGTTTCTGAAGTATCTGTTCCGGCTTCCAGAGAATTTCGGTTTTATCGTACGAGAGAACATCGAGCAGTGCCTTGTCAGTAAGGTGTCCTTTGCCTGTGGCGGCGAGTGAGCCATGAAGTGTCACCCGGAACCTGGGGGATTCGGGATTCTTTTCTCTGAAAATTTCGGCTGCTTTTCGCGGGCCCATTGTGTGGCTGCTCGAAGGGCCGAAGCCAATCCGGTAGATGTCTCTGATCGATTCCATATTTCCTAAAGCGTTTTCCCAAATATAGTGATTTTAGGGCAAGGGGGTTGTCCCTCGCCCATTACCACGCTTAAGGTAAATAAAGCATTTTACCGCTGAGACTGAACCCGTTCCACGAAAGGCGGTAAATGTAGTTGCCGGCAGCCAGACCTTTGGGGATGAAATCCACCTCGTGCCGGCCGGCTTCTTTTTCGCCATTTTGAATTGTCGCAACCTCGCTGCCGATCATGTCGAACACCCTCAAAGCAACATGACCTGATTCAGGCAAAGTGTAGGATATTCTGGTTTCCGGGTTAAAGGGATTGGGGTAGTTCTGATCCAGATTGAATCCGGAGGGGATGCTCTCCCTGATCTCGATCGTGTTCGAGTATTCGGTTGTGCCGTCGTTGTCGATCTGCTTCAGGCGGTAGTAAAGCTTTCCTGCCTCTTTCGTTTTATCGATATACTCGTAATACCTGGGTGAGTTGCTGTTGTTGTGCCCCTCAATAAATCCCACCGTTATCCATTCCGAGCTGTTGCTTGATCTTTCGATATCGAAGCCGTAGTTGTTAATTTCGGTGGCAGTCTTCCAGAGAAGTTTAATTCCCGCAGAGGTTCTCACACCCGAGAAAGAGACCAGTTCAACAGGAAGTGGTGTATCGAAAGAAAAGCTCGCGAAAACGGGGATGTGGTCAGAGGCGTAATGTATCGCGTCCGCGATCGTTTGGCCCACTGCTGTATTAGGCGGGCTGTTGATCGAGTCATTGTAGTGGTTACCATCATTTCCATAGGCGACCATGCTTCCGGGGATAAATCTGATGCCGCCTATATCCCAAACTGTCTGGCTCATGAGGATCATATCAAATCTGTCATCCAAACCTCCCGTAATACCACCATCGAATGACCTTAGTCTTGGTGATTGCGTATGGTACTTTGCATTTGCAGAATTATTCCAGGTAGTTGTTAGAGAATCTTTGAGCCAATCCAGGAAATAGCCGGATTTAGTACTGCTGAGTAGTTTCTGGTAGGCGACTTCTGTGGATTTGTAAATATTGAAATCTCCAAGGACAATGAAGTTAGCCCCCGGATGCAGTTTGTCGGTGACTTTTCGGAGACTGTCCACTTCTGCAGAGCGTTTCACTCTGTCTGTCGTATCATTTGATGCCTTCAGATGCACCGCATATATCAGAAGCGTATCGAGAGTCGATATTGAATTAAGTTTGTATTGGTCAATGTTGCGAAGAGCCGTCGATATCGGAGTGGTTGAAATGAAATTAAATTTGGAACTGCGATAAATTATACCATGATCTGTATCCGGACCATCGATAAAGGTGCCCATGGCATAATCACTGAATACTGGTTTCATCACATTATTCAAAAAATTGCTGACTGCTGATGATGATGCCATTTCACCGATAACCACAATGTCGGGTTGAACGGCATTCATTATCGTAATAAAATAAGGATTTCTCTGTGCGGCGGTCGATCCCGGGTAGTTCAACACATTATATGTCATTATTTTCGCGGTAAATTGCGGAAGGGCGTTAAAAGAGCATAGTACTGCAAGCAGCAAAAGCCGGTTAAATATTCTCAGAAGATCATCTCCATAATTGATTTAAAAAATCACCTAAACCTGAGTGGAAATTAGTAAATCTATTGATTTATACAAAACGGATATCGATCAATGCGGCCGCTCAAACAGGATTTTCATCATTGATCATGCTTTATATTGCAATTTCGTCAGTGTTTCATAGGTTTACCGACAACTTCAACAGAACTTCGGAACAGATAAATGACAAAGAAATTCCAGACCATCCTCGGCGGAGGTGGCGCCATCGGAACACCTCTCGCGAGAGAACTAAAAGTATACACACAGAATATCCGGATCGCCGGACGCAACCCAAAGAAAGTGGACCCCACAAATGAATCCTTCGTCCTGGATCTGACCGACCGTGCAAGAACCCGCAAGGCGGTAAAGAATTCCGAAGTGGTGTACCTTGTGGCCGGCCTTAAATACACGACAAAAGTGTGGCAGGAGCAGTGGCCCGGGGTTTTCGATAATGTTCTCGATGCTTGCAAAGCAGAGGGAGCGAAACTCGTTTTTTTCGATAACGTCTATCCCTACGGGAGGGTTGAGGGCCCGATGACCGAAGAGACTCCTTTCAATCCATGCAGCAAGAAGGGAGAGATCAGGGCGAAGCTTGATCTGAAACTGATGGAAGAGTATAAAAGGGGGAACCTCGAGGCAGTGATCGTCAGGGGTACTGATTTTTACGGACCCGGTGTAAACAGCTCGGTTTTTAACCTTTTAGTTGTAGATAACCTGATGAAGGGGAAGAAGGCCAATTGGATGAACAACCCGAAGGCGATCCACACTTTCACCTATACACCTGACGCGGCAAAAGCGACGGCAATCATCGGAAACACTTCTTCTGCTTTCAACCAGGTTTGGCATGCTCCCGCGGATGACTATCCGATCACCGGTGAGGAAATGGTGCGGATCGCTGCCGAAATACTCGGAGTTGAGCCAAGGATCCAGGTGCTGAACAACGTTATGCTCTGGATGGTTGGGGTTTTCAAACCCACCATCATGTCACTGCTTGAAATGACCTACCAAACCAAATACGACTACATTTTCAACAGCGACAAGTTCAAAAAGGCCTTCAACTTTACTCCGACCACCTACCGCAACGGAATAAAAGCCTGTATCGACGACGCAAGATCATAGTTACCGGCTTATGATATCAGTTTGTCCTCTTTAAACGCGATCCCCCACTCCCTGATGGCAGTAACGACGGGGATCGCCGTCATCCCCTTCTGAGTGATCGAATATTCCACCTTTGGCGGGATAACATTGTAGACCTTACGGTCGACCAGACCGTCCGCCTCCAGTTCCCGCAACTGTTGTGCCAGCATTTTGTGCGTTATTCCGGGGATGTTTTTCTTAAGCTCCCCGTACCTCCACACTTTATCCTTCAGTCTCCAAAGAATCGGCATCTTCCACTTTCCGCCAATCACATCAAGAGCAAGCTCAACCGGGTTGTTATATGTCTTATCCCGAAACTCAAAAACCGGCATAATTTCTCAAAACTTTCTTTTTGGTGAGTATATTACATTATAGTGCATACTTGATTTTAAATATTATACAATGCTAATTTAACATATCGTCTTTAATAAATTACAAAAAAAGGAACAGATACCCATGAGCGCAAATCTCAATGTCATCGATGCAAACAATCCGAAACGAATTGCCCTGATCGCCGCAAACGCGGCAACAAGTGAACAGACCGGCTGGCCGATTGGTTTCTGGTGGGCTGAACTTACACACCCCTACTGGGAGTTTACTGAAAAAGGTTACAAGGTTGATATCTACTCACCCGATGGTGGTAGACTGGTTGCCGATGGCTTCAGCGATCCCGAAGACGCGAGCGGCTACTCGGCGCACGATCTCATCAGCCTCGGTTTCAAGAAGTCACGGTCGCACGCAGCACTTCTCGAAAACACTCCTTCGATCGATTCATTGAATATTGCCGACTACGATGCAATATTCTTCACCGGCGGTCAGTCACCAATGTACACATTCATAA
Organism: Chlorobiota bacterium; assembly: GCA_008363265.1. Taxonomy (GTDB): domain Bacteria; phylum Bacteroidota; class Ignavibacteria; order Ignavibacteriales; family Ignavibacteriaceae; genus UTCHB3. Next base: position 979 of record RHKR01000199.1, on the reverse strand, counting down.
ACAACGAGAAGCTCCACAAACTTGTGGTTGATTTTCACGAAGCCGGAAAAGTAACCGCCCTCGTCTGCCACGCCACCTGCGTTCTCCTGAAAGCAAATACTGCTGATGGGAAACTTCTTGCTGAAGGTAAAACATGGACAGGCTTCGCCAACTCTGAAGAGCAGTTCGCCGACAACTTTGTGGGAATGAGAATTCAGCCGTTCTGGATCGAAGAGGAAGCATCAAAGATCCCCGGCACAAATTTTATCACCGGAGGTATGTTCAAGCCTTTCGCGGTCAGGGATGGCAGACTGATCACCGGACAGCAGCAGTTCTCGGGCGCGGCAGCAGCACGGCTTGTAATCGAAGCGTTGGGAGTTTAACATGGAGAAAAACAGAATTGAAGCCTTCAGCGACGGGGTTATAGCTATCATTATCACCCTCCTCGTGCTGGAGATCAAGGTCCCGCATCTCGAGGGTGAGGTTACTGCCTCAGCAATACTTGGCGCGTTGGCGAAACTTACTCCAAAGATCCTGAGCTGGGCACTTAGTTTCTTCATGATCCTCATAATGTGGGTGAACCACCACAGGATATTCAACGAGATAAAAGAGAGCGACAGTGGTCTTATGTGGGCGAACGGATTACTACTTTTCTTCATGTCATTCGTTCCTTTCCCAACCGCTTTCATGGGAGACTATTTTAATCAACCGGCATCAATGGTTTTCTTTGGAGTATGCATGGGTCTCGCGGCCGTAAGTTTTGTGGTGCTCAGGTACTATATTTACACTCACCCCCACCTCCTAAAAGACGGTACAAATCTCGTGGGCTACAGGAAGCTTATTTCTGCCTCGTGGGCGGGTCCCATCCTCTATTTTGGAGGGGCTGCCGTGGCACTGCTCAATGTTTACGCGGCATTCGCGATCTTTGCGATAGTACCGGTTTACTTTGTATTTTTCGGAACCAAAAAGAAGAACGGAGAAAAGAAGTGAAGATCGCAAT
>RHKR01000198.1 GCA_008363265.1 Chlorobiota bacterium | reverse complement strand
GGCCACCTGGTGTATACCATGCACTGAAGAGTTTCCCGACATTGTTAAACTCTCGGAAAAATTTAAAAATGTGGAGTTCGTTGCAATAAGCCTGGATCATCATGATGAGGTGAACAGCAAGATCAGACCTTTCCTGAAGAAAATGAAGGCGGGGTTTAAGAACTATGTGGGCAGGTTCAAGGATGACCAGAACCTGATCGATCTGATAAACGGGAAATGGAACGGCGCGCTCCCCGCTACTGCCATTTACGACAAAAGCGGGAAGCAGGTATCTTTCCATTCGAAAAAACTCAGCTACAAAGAGATGGAAACTGAGTTGAAGAAAGTTAAATAGCAGGTCAGACTACCATTTATGGCTGAATGCTCTTCTTCTTTCCGATGCACTTCGAATTTTTATTGTTGTATTTCTCGAAGTGTTTGCACCAGACGGCGAGTTCTTTCCGGCAGTCACCGATAACTTCCTTGCCGGCAAAGTCGGCAAATTTACACGAATAATCACAAAACAGGGGAAATGCTGGTTCTTCTCTTTTAATTTCCATGGCGTTTTACTAAATTTTAGCAGAATATTCTGAAATTTAAGTAAAAATCCGCAAAAAAGACCACCTGATGACATTATACTCAAACCTTCTTGAAAAATTAACGACAGACCGCGCGCTTTACTTCATATTGCTTGATCCCGACCGTTTTCATGGTGCAGACCTCGAAGAGTTTGCGAACAAATGTGCCGAAGCAGGGGTTGACGGTTTTCTCGTAGGGGGAAGTCTGATGGTCTCAGGTGATTTTGATCTTGCAATAAAAACACTGAAGAATCTCACACATCTTCCGGTAATAATATTTCCGGGCGGGTTGGGTCAGATCTCGCCGTATGCGGATGCAATACTATTCCTTTCAATTATCAGCGGACGAAATCCCGAGCACCTGATAGGAAAGCACGTTTTGGCAGCCCCAACCATTAAAAGGCACGGGCTTGAAGCCATCTCGACCGGTTACATGCTGATCGAGTCTGGAAGGAGAACCTCGGCAGAATATATGAGCGGCAGCATGCCGATCCCGCGGCACAAACCTGAGATCGCTGTGGCTACTGCCCTTGCGGCAGAGTTTCTTGGTATGAAGTTCGTTTACCTGGAGGGCGGATCAGGAGCTGATCAACCCGTTCCGTATGAGATGGTGCATGCCGTTTCCGGAAATTTGAGCATCCCCGTTATCGTGGGTGGAGGAATAAGAACCCCCGAAACCGCAGCAATCATGGTAGAGTCAGGCGCAAAGGTAGTGGTAACAGGCAACCACTTCGAGGATAAGAAAAACTGGGGTCTTCTGAAAGATTTTGCCGATGCAGTAAAAGGGCGGGTGTAAATTGAAAATCACTCACCACCTTCACATCTGAGCGAACCTCCGGGTTTCCGAATGCCCAATAACTCCCCCGAGCAAAAAAACACATTAACAGATATCGCGATTTTATGCGCGATAATTGTTACCGGGTCGGTTTTGATCATTCTTGGAACCTGGAAATATGGTGTCGGCCTTACCGGTGACTCCATTTCATACATCGCTCTCGCAAAAAACATTCTAAAAGATTTCTCATTCAATGATATCAGTGGTGAGCCGTTCGTACTCTGGCCGCCGGGGTATTCACTTTCTTTGGCTTTCATCAGTTACATTACTTCCGTTGATGTTTATGAAATTCTGTTGCCTTACAACCTGGTTTGTTACGCTGTTTTCGTGATTTCGGCCTGGGTGCTCATTCGAAAGAGGCTGACAGAAAAGTTGATCTTGTATCCTGCCATTGGCGTGCTTGCTTTGGCTCCGGCAGTTTTCCGGATATTCACTTACGCGTTGGCTGATGTGGTGTTTCTTCCACTTTCGCTACTCTTCTTCATTGCACTGGAGAGGATGGAGGAGAGAAAAACTACAGGAAGTGTTATAGCAGTGATTGCGGTTTCAGCCTTGCTTCCTGCCGTGAAATATACCGGGATAATCTTTCTGCCTTTCGCTCTACTCGCTATAGTGAAAAATTTTGAGGGGAAGAAGGGTACAGTTCTCGAGTGGGCGGCGATAGCTGCAGGATCGTTGCCATTGATTCTGGTACTGGGGAGGAATTATTATGTGAGCGGAACACTGACCGGTTATCGCGGATCATCACTGTTCACGCTTCCCGAACTGCTCTTGCAAACGGGTCTGACCCTTGGGTTTTGGGTTTTCCCTGTAGTGGCTTTGCTGATCATAATTGCGGGATGGGTGGCGATTGGAAAAGGTTTTTTTGAGATTTTCAGGGTCCGGATAAAAGCTGAAAACAGGTTTTTAGCTTTCACGATACTCTATTTGGTTGCCGTTTTTGCAGTGGCTGCGCTTCAGGCCGTTGATGAGATCGATAACAGACTGCTGATCCCTGTGTTCATTCCCTTTTTTATCTTATCCGTTACAATTGCTGAACTGACTCTGAAAGAGGTGAACAAAGGGTTCACAAAAGTGGTCATGATCATTTTGCTTCTGGCGGTTCCCGCGGCCTACGCGCGAACAGATGCAAGATCGTTCACAGCGAGAATTGAGAGCGGCACGGGAAGCATCAGATCGGATGAGTTTTACTCTAAATTTCCGAAGGAGATAAGTAAAGCCGGTAAGATGGTCCAAGGCGCGACCCTTTATTCGAACAATCCTGCAGTTCTGTATTATCTGACGGGGTGGCCAAGCAAGAGCATCCCTATGTTGAAACACTACAATTCAAATGAGATATCGACACCCCTTGAGGCACTCGGGGAGTACTTTAAAGGCAGTGGCCGCGCTTTTATTCTTATAATGTCCGGATTTATGTCGTACAACCACTACACTATCGAGGAGATAGGAAGATACAACCGGATAACAGAGGAAGCCCGGGGCTCCGGATGGGTACTGTTCAGCGTCTCACCCCAAAAACCTGCGGGTGATTCGAATGATTGAACGGATAAGTGAGATCTTCGGGAACAGGGAAGTATTCAGACTGATAAAGAACAGCGGCTACTTTTTCGGTACATCCGTGGTGGGGATAGCCATCTCATTCGTGTCATTCCCGGTTTACGCGCTGCTTTTGAGCAAAGAAGAGTTTGGCATCCTGGCGTTTTTCTCGGCGGTTGGGGTGATCGTCGCGCAGTTTTCGATACTGTCACTCACGAACTTCTATATTGTGCGTTCGCGGGAATTGAACGCGACTGAGAGCAGGATGCTGTTCCGGAACATCGTGCTGTTCAATCTTTTATGGAACATTGGTCTATCTGTTATTGGAGCAGTCGCGCTTTACTTTTATTTGATCCTGACCAACAGCGAAATGGAGTTTTTCCCGAACGGGCTGATAATCTTCGTAATAATGGCTTCGCAGAGCTTCATCAGTTTCAAGAACGTCCAGTTCAGGATCGAAGGGGAGGGTCGAAAATTCTTCCTTACAGGAGTGGCTCAGTTGGTCGGTAACGCGGTCCTCGGAATTGGTGCGATCTGGCTCTTCTTCCCCGGTGCCACCGGGAAGTTCCTCGGTATCGCCGCATCGAATGTAATGATCGCTATGTTTCTGTCCCGCGGACTCTTTGGGAGCGAAGAGGGGAGGTTATCCTTTAAAGATGTCAGGGAAGGGATCCGGGAAATGTTTCCCCTTACGATGGTTTCCTTTCTTCACAGTACGGCTCCTGCCGCGGATGTCCTTGTACTTGAGCGGTTCAATGATCCGGCAGGACTGGGAGTCTACAATGTCGGAAAGCAGATCGGCAATTTCATCACCCTTGCAGGTACCTCGATCTTTCAGGCTTTCGAGCCGGGATTTTATGAGGATGCAAGAAAAACATCACTCTACCGTTCGGGCAGGTTTCAGGTTTTTGTTGTTCTGTTGATCTTGCTGGCTGCACTCTACTTCATATTCTCTGATCTGATAATAGCCATCTTAACGGCAGGTAAGTTCTACGATTCTCTGGAATATTCCATAGGGCAATCACATCCCGTTGTTCACCCACCAGTATGTGTTGTCCATCCGGGCTAAAGGCTATGCTATAGACTTTATGTACTGTCGCAAAGCGTTGAAATTGTTCACCCGACTGAACATCCCATATAATCACAGATTTGTCAGCCGACCCGGAGGCCACATAGCGCCCATCTGGACTGAAGGCTACTGAAAAAATCGTGTCGGTATGACCTTCAAAACGCTGTATTTGCTCCCCTGTTTCTAGATTCCATAGACGCAGGCTATAGTCGTAGACATTGTTGGGGAACAATATACTTACTCCCCTAACTTCGTCAAATACGGGCCTTCCCCCGCCAGAAACCGCATATTTACCGTCTGGGCTAAAGGCAACAGAGGTCACTTCATCCCCATGAGTCATGCGAGCGATTTCCTCTCCGGTCGCCGCATCCCATACACGAGCAGTGTGATCCAAACTTCCAGAGACCACATACTTCCCAGTCGGGCTAAAGGCAACAGAGATCACCTCTCCATCATGGGTCATATGAACGAGCTCCTCACCGCTCACTGCCCCCCATACCTGTATAGTGTAATCATCACTTCCAGAGACCACATACTTCCCATCCGGGCTAAAGGCAACAGACTGGACTGGACCATTATGGGACATTCGAGCGATTTCTTTCCAGGATTCGGCTTTCCACACACGGACAAATCCATCTTCACTTCCGGAAACCATGTACACCCCATCCGGGCTGAAAGCGACAGAAAATACAGCACCCTTGTGCGTCATACGGGTAAATTCCTGCCTGTTCACGGCTTCCCAAACACGGGCGGTGTTATCGGAACTTCCTGAGACTACGTACTTACCGTCTGGACTGAAGGCAACAGAGTAAACCCTGCCTTCATGAGTCATATGGGCGAGTTCCCTCCCGGTTGAAGCCTCCCACACGCGAGCGGTATAGTCCCAACTTCCTGAAACGACGTACTTTCCATCCGGGCTGAAGGCTATGGAGGTCACTGGAGTGTCATGTGTTATGCGAGCGAGTTCTTCCCCATTTTCCACTTTCCACACACTAGCAGTCCGATCCATAACTCCCGCGGCTACGTACTTACTATCCGGGCTAAAAGAAACTGAGGTTACAGCACTTCGATAGGTCATGCGGGCGATTTCCTCTCCGGTCGCGGCATCCCATACACGAGCGGTGTAATCCAGGCTTCCCGAAGCCACATATTTTCCGTTCGGACTAAAGGTGACGGACGATACAACGTCGCCATGGGTCATACGGGCGAGTTCCTCCCCTGTTGCAGCGTCCCATATGAGGACAGTGTAATCATCGCTTCCCGAAACTACATACTTGCCATCTGGGCTGAAGGCAACAGAGTTCACAGTACTAGTATGCGTTATGCGAACGAGTTCCTTTCCACTGTCTGCTTCCCACACACGGGCGGTGTTATCGTAACTTCCCGAGACTATGTATTTACCATTCGGACTGATGGCAATGAAAGACACAACATCGGCATGGGTCATGCGGCTCAGTTCTTTTCCTGTTTGAGTCTCCCACA